>USGC01000010.1 GCA_900554095.1 uncultured bacterium | reverse complement strand
AGTTGTGCCCTTAATCGACTTGTTATAACTTTTGAGAGCCTGCGCATAGTAATCGTGGTCATCGTAAATTTTTCCGACTTCAAAGAAAATTTTTGCACCGGTTTCAGTGTCGCCGATTTCGCTTGCACGGCTGAGCGCTTTTTCAAAAGTTTCAATAGCTTTGGCCGGCTCGTTAGCAAATGCGAGTTTCTTAGATTTAATAAACAAAGATTTTAATTCTTTATCCTGAGGCATAGCGGTTGTTTTAACCGCAGGAACTTCTTCCGGATCTGGCTCGGGCTGAGGCTCCGGTACACCTTTGGTTTGCGCGATTTCCTCCTGCTCGGTTGAACCTTTCGGAAATTTCACAAGAAATTGCGGGTTAATATCGTCTTCGTTGTATTTAAAGTCGATTTGCTGTAAAAATAGTGCGTCAACCCAATTTTCGACAACTTTTGACTCTTTGTTTAATGTTTTCGAAATGTAGCTGTCAAGAATTGTAGAGGCGTTTTTCAAATTAGATTTAATGAGCCTTACATTCGGGTTGTCTTTCGTAACCTGCGCTTGAATTAAGGATAAATATCCGTTGACTTCTTCATTTAATTCAGCGGGGGTTCCGATGGCAGCGGCAGTGTTTTTGAAGTCTTTAAGAATTTGCGCAATATTAATATTAGAACTGCGTAAGTCAGTTTGAGAAAGAGAGTTAACACCTGTGTTGTAGCTCAAGTTTGCGTTGTAAACTTCATATGGCGCTTTTTGGTAAGCAGGTGTAACTTTAGGCTGATTATCGACGTATTGAAGTCCGCGGCTTTTGGAGTTGGAAGAAGATTGTTCTTCCTGGCGGGCTTTAGCGGCAGAATTTTCCTCATCTTGTTTTCTTTTGACAAGATTTTTTCTGTCTTGTACGACATAAGGTCGCTGGTATATGTTATTTAAGTTGAGCCCCATACCGGTCTTACATTACCTCACTAATCAATTGACTTTACTACTATAACCTGAATTTCGCCTTCTGTTATCATACTTTTGTATGATATATCCGAAAATTATTTAAGGTTTTTTTCGCCAATGTCAACTAAAAGCATGGGGCTAAGCGCTATTTTTCTTCAACAAATTCCAATTTGTATCCTAAAATCTCCCCAATTAATTGGCACTCTGTAAAGGAAATTGAATCGCGGTTAATTTTGCCGTACAAAACAGCTCTTGTGTAGTGCTTACCTGTTTTTTCAGACATTTTTTGCGCAAGTTTTTCCATAGTCATTTGATTTAATGCCATAAGAAATTTTAGTTGAGTTTTTATATTTGCATTTTTTATATCCATCTAATTATTATATCAATGTTTGACAAAAATGTTTTCATAGAGTATATTTGCACTATATTAAATAATGATTATCTTATATAATACAAATTATTAAAAGGAGAACAAATGTACAAAAACACTAATGGAAAAATTTTTGGAAATAATGTCAAAAGGCTAAGACTTGAAAGAAAACTCACGCTTGCCCAGTTGTCAAGACTTTCAAAAATTTCAAAATCATACCTTACAAAAATAGAAAATGGCGAAACAAAAATTTTGAAACTATCCCATCTTGACAAGCTATGCAGGGCCTTTGATGTAAAAACCGCGAGCCTTTTGTAAATTAAACCACTTGACAAACCAGACAAAATCGTAAATAATATTAATATATGTGCTGGCCGGCGTGAAAATTCAAGACGTACCACTTGAAATATTTTTAAAATAAGTTATAATATTAATAGGGAGCTGATTAAGCTCTGGTGGAACTCAATCAGCCGTCGCCCCTATAAAAACAGATAAACTATTTTGATGAAAATCTCTAGTACAGCTAGAGATTTTTTCATTAGTTCTCTATTCATATAACCTCCTTTCTGCCCTATTGTCGCAAATAGTTTGTGAGCACTTTGGAGGTTGGGCTTTCCCTATGGAATAATTTTATTATATTGAATAAATACTGTCAAGATTTTTGGAAATATTATTAATTCAAAAACCCCGAGGCAAATCCGTAATTTTGACCCGGGGTTTAAAATTAAAGCGGGAATTAATCCCGCTTTTTGTTATGCTTCAACTTTTGTATTTTTTAAATTGCTTTCGACTTTTGCCAAAATTTCGTCTAGCTTTGAGGCGTCTTTTATGCCGCCTTGCGCGAAGTTTGGACGCCCGCCGCCGTTTGCACCGGTTGCACGTGCAATTTCGCCGACGATTTTGCCCGCGTTAACGCCTTTTTTAACAAAACTGTCTGAAACTTTTGCGATAACTGTTTTGCTGTTCGCAAGAACAATTACGCTTTCGCCAAGCTTGTTTGAAAGAAATTCAACGCCGACTTTTGCCGCAAGCGGTGTAACATCTTCGATTTTTGAGATGAAAAGCTTGCCGCCGTCGATTTCTTCAGCTTTTGAAGCGAAGGTTGAGAATTTTGCGCGTGCGTTTTCTTCTTCAAGCTTTTCGATTTTTTTGCCAAGCTCTTTGTTTTCTTCAAGAAGTTTTTCAACGCGTTCGACTGTTTCGTCGTAATGAGTTTTGAACATCAATGAAAGCTTGTCCATTTCGCGGACTTTTGCATTCATAAAGTCGAATGCGGCGCGTGATACAACAAGCTCAATACGGCGTGTGCCTGCTGAAATTGCGCCTTCGGTAACTATTTTCACAAGGCGTAAGTCGCGGATGTTGCGCGCGTGTGTGCCGGCGCAAAATTCTTTAGAAATACAGGTTTTGCCGTCAGTAATTGAAACAACTCTGACAACATTGTCGTATTTTTCGCCGAAAAGCGCGGTCGCGCCGGTAAGTTTCGCCTGCTCGATGTCCATAACATCTGTTTTGACCTCGTAACCTTTTGCAATCCAGTTGTTCATGATTTCTTCGACCTTAAAGATTTCTTCCGGCGTCATTGCGCGGTTAAAGGAGAAGTCAAAACGCATTCTGTTTTCTTCGACCTGCGAACCCGCCTGATGAACTTCGTCGCCGAGAACTTTAATCAATGCGGCTTGCAGCAAGTGCGCTGAGGTGTGGTGAAGACGTATTTCTTCACGGCGCGCAAGGTCTATTACAGCCTTAACTGTTTCACCGATTGTAATTTCACCATTAACAACTTTTGAACGGTGAACAAAAAGACTGTTTACTTTGAAAGTTGTCAAAACTTCGGCTTTGAGATTATCGTTTTCGATAATGCCGCTGTCGCCAATCTGACCGCCGCATTCTGCGTAGAAAGGCGTTTTGTCTAAAACAATATCAACGTATCCGTCGCCCTCAACTGTTGCAAGAATTTTTGCATCGGCTTCGTTTTCACTGTATCCGACGAATTCAGTTGAGCCGACTTCGTCTTCGATTTTTGCGTATTTCATATCGCCTGTTACGGAAATCTTTGCGGCTGCTTTTGCACGGTCTTTTTGTTCCTGCATTGCAGCTTTGTAACCTTCTTCATCAACTTTCAAACCGTTTTCTTCCGCGATTTCTTTTGTAAGTTCAAGCGGGAAACCGAACGTATCGTAAAGTTTGAATGCGCTTTCGCCGTCAATGTCTTTTTTGCCTGCGATGAATTCGTCAAGAAGTTTGTAACCGCGGTCAAGGGTTTTGTTGAAACGTTCTTCTTCTTTTTTGATAATGTCAATGTTTTTGATCAAATCCGGGTATGCTTCGCCGTAATGTTCAACAACAACGTCTACGAGTTTGTAAAGGAACGGCAAGTCCATTCCCAAAATCTTGCCATGGCGGAGTGCACGTCTTAAAATCATTCTTAAAACATAACTTCTGCCTTCATTTCCGGGGATTACGCCATCAGAAATAAGGAAAGTTACGCATCTTGCGTGGTCTGTGATTATGCGGAGCGAAATATCTGTTTTTTCGGATTTTTTGTACGCAACGCCGCTCATCTCGCAAACTTTATCCAAAATTGGCTTCAGCAAGTCTGTTTCAAATGTTGAGGCAACGCCCTGGCAAACCATTGTAATACGTTCCAAACCCATTCCGGTATCAACGTTTTTGCTTTCAAGCGGGGATTGGTTGCCTTCTTCATCCTGATAAAGTTCTGTGAAAACAAGGTTCCAAATTTCAACCCATCTGTCGCATTCGCAGGTGTCAATTCCACAATTCGGGTCATCGCATTTGTACTGCTCGCCCAAATCATAATGGATTTCGGAGCAAGGGCCGCAGGAACCGGATGCGCCCGGAGGGCCCCAGAAGTTGTCTTTTTTGCCTTTGCGTTTAATTCTTTCTGCCGGAACGCCAACCTGACGCCAGATTTCGTAAGCCTCGTCATCAGTTTCAAAAATCGTAATCCAGAGACGGTCTTTGTCGAGTTTAAGAACTTCAGTTACGAATTCCCAAGCCCAAGGGATAATTTCTTTTTTATAATAATCGCCAAAAGAAAAGTTTCCCAGCATTTCAAAGAAAGTATGATGGCGCGGCGTTCTTCCTACGTTTTCAATATCTGAATCTTTACCGCCGGCGCGTGCGCATTTCTGGCAGGAAGTTGCGCGTGCAGGGTCGTAGGGCGATTTTACAATGCCTAAAAATATTGGCAAGAATTGCAGCATTCCCGCTGTTGTCAAAAGCACGGTCGGGTTATCCGGCACAAGGCTTGAGCTTTCAACAACGGTGTGCTGGTGTTTATCTTTAAAATAATCCAAATATAATTTACGAATTTGATTTCCGGTTAGCATAATCTTTTTCCTTTTTAATTTTTAATCTCATAAAAAATTATATATTAAACAAAAAAACCATGCAAAAAAATAGGGACTTAGTACCTATTTTTATACAAATTCGTCAGCTTTTGCAGAGTAATTTAAATTTTAGTATCAGATTCAAATATACGTTTTAGAATTTCATGTTGTTTCTGTCTTAATTCTGAATTACTCAAAACAGCTTGATCAGACCAGGCAGCTAAATCATTTAAGAGCGCTTTTTTGTCGTTATGGGGAAGGTTTGATGAAATAATCCGATCTCTCATCGCTTCGACTGTTCTAATGGTTTTGCCTGTATGAATTCTGTTATTCTGTGTCAAAGAATCCGAAATCTTGTTTGATAAAGATTCAATTTCCTGAGTTTCTTTAGCTTTTTGAGCTATTTCTTCTCTTGTGAATTCATGTTCCACTTCAACAGTTGTTTTAATTGCATCTGATTCATTTTCCACTGTTTTTCTGGTCTCAATACTTTCTTGTTTTACGGTGTGCCTGGTTGCTGCGCCTTCTTTTTTAATAGTTTCATTGATATTTTCGGTTTGTTCGTCTAGGTTTGCGTTAATTGCCCCAACCCCGGCTATTGTAACACCGGCATTCATAGAGGCATTGGCGTCTGTGTTTGTATTAACAGCGCTGACAACCGCGGCTGCAACATCAACCATGCTTGTTTCTCTTGCGTTTGCAATCTGAGTTAATGCCATGTCTTTCCAATCTTCTAATTGCTGCTGGTATGTGAAAAATCCCTCTCGTCTTTTGCCGCAAGTTTTAGGATTCGGCATAGGCTCAAACTGAATTGCAACATTCGGAAATTCGTGTTGAAGCTGCATATATGCTTTTTTAACATCATTTGCGGCAACATTAGTCATACGCATTGCGTCGTGCTTGTCATTTCCTTTAAACTTTTCAAAATTTGTAATATCTTTTCCATAAGTATTTAAATTCTTGACATCAGAACCGACAGAAGTTCCTTTGCCTTCTGCCTGTAGTTGGTAATTGAATGCTTGAACCTGCCCATTTTGCGCTGGCGTCTCAATTTTAGCACGTGATGAAACCTGCGCTTTAGGAACAATACCGTTTACTTCATCTACCATAAAAAATTTTCTCCTTTCAAATACACACTTACTGGTATACGGCAGGTGAATAGAGAAAGTTTACGAATAACAAAATATTTTAACATTTCTTTACGTTAGGTTGGATTAACCTTGGTTTTAAAGAGCTTTGCTAGTCAAAAAAGTATTGGTATTGCGGTTAATTTAAAAAAATGCTATACTTAAAACGCAAAGGAGGTTATATGAATTTTGATGAAAAAGACTTGCTGCTCGCGCAGAAAAAAGGTGTAATTTCCGCGGAAGTTTTTGAAAAACTGCTTGATTTTTTAAAGAATTTGAACGCGTATAGAGTTGATACAAGTAAG
Organism: uncultured bacterium; assembly: GCA_900554095.1. Lineage (GTDB taxonomy): Bacteria > Cyanobacteriota > Vampirovibrionia > Gastranaerophilales > Gastranaerophilaceae > Scatenecus. The sequence goes on along the minus strand of USGC01000010.1, from coordinate 16,734 downwards.
CCTTGCGAAGAGCCGCAAGCTGAGGTAAAAAAGAAATTTACACTAGAAAATTTCTTATATTATTTTGGGGCATTGATTATAATTTCTGCCATGGGCTGGTATTTAGGAAATACCCTTGACACATTTGGTCATGGCGGACTTCTGGCGCTTTCGGGGCTTTATTTTGTAATTTTCACAGGTATAGGAAATCTGTTATGGAAAAATAATAAAAAGACTCCGGGCGGGCTTTTGTATGTTTGCGCAGTAAGTGTTGTGCCTCTTGCGGTCTGGTCTTTTGAAAAATTAGTCGGGATTATGCCGGAGAACTATAACAGATATTCAGAATTCCATATATGGGTCAGAAGCGGATTTATGCTGATGGAAATTGCGACAATCTGTGCGGGGCTTGTATTTTTGAAATTCCGCAAGTTTCCGTTTTTAACCCTTCCGATTTGCTGGGCGCTGTGGTATTTGTCAATGGATATTGTGCCGCTGTGCCTTGGAAATGTCTCAGCACCAACCTGGGGAATGAGAAATTTCGCAACCGCTGTATTTGCAATCTTAATGCTGGGTGTTGCGTTGAAATTTGATAAAAAGAAAAATGAAGATTATTCCGGCTGGCTTTATATATTCGGCTCAACAATGCTTTGGTGCGTAATTCCGTCTATATTAATGCAATTTGAATGGAATAATGAACTTTCGTATTTTCTGTTTGCAATGTTCTGTATTGTGTATATGATAATCAGCATATTACTTCAGCGAAAAGTATTTATGGTATGGGGCGCAATCGGTGTGTTTTCATATATCGGACATCTTGCATACGCTGTATTTAAAGATTCTCCGTTATTTGTGCTTGCAATTATCATATTAGGGCTTTCGATAATCTTTTCCGGCACATATTATGCCAAGAATTGTGATAAGATAGAAGCCGATTTAAGAAATTTGATTTTAGGAAGTAAAAAAAGCGGGCAATAATCCCGCTTTTTAAATTGGTAAAAAATAAATTATTGCAATCAAAAATTTTTATGATAAGATAAATTTCGGAGGGAATATACGGATACCCCACAAAACCAAACGTCTGTTTAGACCCTCTGGATCCAAGCCCTGGTAGCTCAGCTGGATAGAGCAACCGCCTTCTAAGCGGTAGGTCATGCGTTCGAATCGCATCCAGGGTAAATTAGAGGAGTTAGGATACAAATCTCCTCTAATTTTTTGTATGAAACATAACATCGTCTCAAGAGTAAATCAAAATATTACAGTTTAGTCCCATCCTTTTATTTCTTATATAATATATATATGAAAATTGTAATTTTAGTTGATAATAATTCCAGAATTGATAATTATCTTTTAGCTGAACCTGCGCTATCTTTATATTTAGAGCTTGAGGGAAGAAAAATTTTATTTGATAGCGGTTATTCGGATGTATTTATTAAAAATTCCAAAAAACTTAATATTGATTTAAATTCAATTAGTGATATAGTTATTTCCCATGGGCATAACGACCATACTGGCGGCTTGGTTTATTTATCTGAAAACTTGAATTCTAATTTAATTGCACACCCTAATATTTTTGATAAAAAAATTGATTTTGACGGTTTGGAATATGGATGTCCGATTTCTCAAGAACAGTTAAAAAAGAAATTTAATCTTAAATTAGAAAAAGGTGTGTATTGGATAACTGAAAATTTATGTTATTTAGGAGAAATTGAAAATAATTCTTCTTCAGATATAGACGATACTGCGTTAGTTTATAAATCTTCAAAAGGTTTAGTTATTATAGTTGGATGTTCGCATAGCGGTATAATTAATATTGTAAATTATGCTCTCAAAGTTACAGGTTATAACAAAGTACATACTATTTTGGGTGGTATGCATCTATTAAATATATCTAAAGCCGATTTATCCGTACTTGCTAAAGATTTAAAAGCAAATGGTATTAATATTATTTATCCCTGTCATTGTTGTGATTTAGCTTCAAAAGTTGAACTTTCTAAATATATTCAAGTTAAAGAAGTTTGCTGCGGTGATAACTTCATATTTTAATTTCTTTTACAAAAAAAATCCTCTCCGCCTAAAATCAATCTTGTCTTACGCATTGACAATCACAGCGTTTCTTTTTTGTTCTTGAATGCTTTTCATCAATTTTGAAATACCTGTTTTGCTCAGACAGCTTTCATAAACTGATTTTTCATATTCATTTACGAAATTGCTTTTATACAAAATGTCTTTATTCATTCTTTTTACCATTCGGTTAATTTTTTCACTGGCAAAATCGAATAATTCCGGGGTTATTCCTCCCAAAATTATATCAATGTAAGAGATTTCCCTTTTATATAAGTGCGCATAAAAATTATTATCACTTATTTTATTTTTATTCAGAAATTCATGAATTTCATCACTTCTGTCAAATGGATTTTTTATGTTAACTATGTTGCTGGATGAAGCTGGGTTTGTAAGCCTGTAATAATAATACGCGTTATCAGTGTAAAAAATCCTTTTTGCAAGACATAACGTCTCTACTTGAAACGGATTATCAGCCCAGCCGGCACCTTTGGCTTCAACAAACCTGATATTATTTTTGTCGAGAAAAGCTTTTTTGTAAATACAAGACCAAATACTTGGATGAAAATATACAAGCTGAGTGCAGTCATTAATTTTAAATACTCCTTGAGGCATTTTATACTCTTTGCTCCAGTTGATTTTTGAAACGGTGTTAATGTCATCTTTGTATTCATAAAAGGCAGATTTAACTATATCAGTATTATTTTTCTTTGCGAGGTTATATAAATCTTTGAGCATATTTTTATCAATATAATCGTCAGGTTCGACAATGCTGATGTATTCACCTCTTGCAAGACTAAGCCCCGTGTTGCAGGCAGAACCGTAACCTCCATTGCTTTTGCTGACAAGTATTATTCTTTTATCTTCTTTTTGAAATTTTTCAAGAATCTCTTTTGATAAATCAGTTGAGCCGTCATTTATACAAATTATTTCAATATCTTTTAAAGTCTGGTTAATAATACTTTCCATACACTGTGAAAGATAATTTTCAACATTATAAACAGGTACTATTACTGAAATTTTATAGTCCATTATTCCTCCTAAACTTTGATTATATTCTCACTAACTTCATTAAAACATTCCAAAGCTCTTGCGACGGCTTTGTCCATATCATAATATTTGTAATCACCGAGTCTTCCCAAAAACCAAACATTTTTCAAATTTTTTGCTGCATGTTTATATTTATTGTAAAGATCTGTATTTGCATTGTTGTTAATTGGATAATATCTGTCATTTACACCAGGAACAAATTCCTGGGAAAATTCTTTGGCGATAACAGTTTTTTTTGAATTTTCATTTAAATAATATTTGTATTCGTGTATTCTTGTAAAGTCATAATTATCAGGATAATTAATCACACTGTTTTCCTGGTAGTAAGGCATGTCATATTCTTCAAACTTAAAAGAGACACTTCTGTAAGAAAGCATACCAAATTTGCAGTCAAAAAATTCATCTACCGAACCGGTGTAAAAAATTCTTTTAAAATCATAATTTCTAATATCTTTGAAATCTGTTTTTAATTTTACTTCAATATTTGGATGGTTTAAAATATTTTCAATCAATTTTGAATATCCATCTTTTGGGATACCTTGATACTTGTCTTGAAAATATCGGCTGTCTTTGCTTATTAAAACAGGAACTCTTGCGGTTACAGCACTGTCAATTTCATTTGGTGAAGCTCCCCACTGTTTTAATGTATAATTTAAAAAAACTTTTTTATAAATATAATCTGCTAAAAAGTTTAAATCTTTATCATTTGTTTTTTTAAACTCAAGAATGGGAACTTTGGAATTATATTCAAAAGTTTGTAACAGTTTAAATTCGAGATTTTGCGCTAAAGATTTAGGAAAAATATCATAAAGAGTATTAAAATTGAAAGGAATAGTAGATATATTCCCGTCAATAACGGCATAAACTCTATGCATATAAGTATTGAATGTGCAAAATTTATTTAAAAATGTCCATACATCTTCATTATTTGTATGAAATATGTGTGATCCATATCGATGGAGCGTAATACCGTTTTTATCTTTGTAATCAAAGCAGTTACCGGCAATATGATCTTTTTTATCTATAACCAAAACTTTTTCATCAAGTGTATCTACAATTTTTCTAGCGATTACAGCACCTGATATTCCTGCGCCTGCAACAAGATTTATATCATTAAACATAGCTTTATCCTTGGTGTGGGTACCTTTAAAACTTATACTCAAACAATAAAACAAATGAAAATAAATAATATTCTACGACTGTATATATCCGTATAAATAAAAAAAACTTAATAGATTTTTATTATATTGAGTAGTATGGATGCTTTATTGACATGAAGAAAAAAAAGCTTTAGTATAAATTTATTAGAAGAGTTATTTATAAGCTGGAGAGGGTCTAATGAAAATAAATATTACACGAAAAAAAGCCGCAATAATTATTTTGCTTGTAATTATTGTGCCGATTATATATAATAAGGTTTCCGGGCAGATTATGGGGGTAATCCAAAAACGTGCCATGATGACGCCAAAAGAAGTCGTTGTTGACAACCCCGGACATGAAGAAATTTTTATTTCAGCCGAAGAAACAGGGCGTGTTGAAGCCAAGTATTCAGTTGATGTAATTGCAAGGGTTCCGGGATTTCTTATTAAGAAATTCTTTAAAGAAGGCGATTTTGTAAAAAAAGGCCAAACTATTTTTCAAATCGACCCAAGAGAATACCAAATTCAAGTAAATAATTCTGTAGCCACTGTAAACCAGTACAGCGCACTTTTGAAAAACGCTCAACAAGAATTGGATAGAGCAAATGCGCTTGTAAAAGAAGATTTGATAAGCCGTTCCGATGTGGATTCAAGCCTTGCTGCACGCAACCAGAACAAAGCCTTGTTAGATGCTGCACGCCAGCAGTTAGAACTTGCAAGGGTTAACTTGAGTTATACAAATATTAAATCTCCAATTGACGGCCGTATCGGAAAAGTTAACATTACAGAAGGTAATTACGTTACTGCAACGTCTGGTTCTCTTGTAAATATTTCAAGTACTAATCCTGTTTATGTTGCCTTCAGCTTAAAAAGCTCAGACTTTATTAACCTTTTGAGAGCAAGTGAAAAAGAGTTAAAAGATGTTCAAGTAAAAGTCCAGTTTGCAGATGGACACTGGTACGACAAAATAGGTAAAATCGACTTTGTTGACAACCAAATTGACAAAAACTCAGGCTCAATTGCTTTGCGTGCAGTTTTTGACAACACAAAAGGCTGGCTTGTTCCGGGGGATTACATGAAAGTTAAACTTATTGCGCCAAAAAAAGTTGCATACATGACAGTGCCCCAAGCCAGCACAAAAGGCGATGCGATGAGCGGGTATTACGTTTGGACAGTAAAAGATAACAAAGCAGTCCGCAAAGATATTGAAGTCTCCGATAACATTAACAATAATTGGGTTGTCGAAAGCGGTCTTGAAGCTGATGACGTTGTGGTTGTTGCCGGTATTCAAAATATCAACGCTGACGGCCAGAGTTTGAAAATTATTGACAATGAAGAGTATATTAAAAATTTAAATGCAGGTAAGTAAAATATGAAAAAGATTTTTGATAAAGACAAACTTTTTTTCTTTATAAGAAAACCGCGGTTTGCACTGGTAATTTCAGTGTGTATCGTAATTATGGGATTAGTTTCAATGATGACCTTAAAGCAAGAAAACTACCCGGATGTTACTCCGCCGCAAATTCGTGTATCAGCATCATATACTGGAGCAAATGCGGAAGTTATTGAATCTTCAATAGCCACGGTTTTGGAAAACAAATTGAACGGTGTTGAAAATCTTTCATATATGACTTCAACCTCATATGACGGATCATATTCGCTCAATATGTATTTTAAAGTCGGTTCAGACAAAAATATTAACTTAATGAATGTTCAGAATAGAATCCAGCAGGTTCAGTCCCAATTACCAGAAGAAGTTCAAAGAACAGGTGTAACAGCTGTAAGCAGAACATCCGGTTCAGGGGCTTTAATTTTGAATATTTTTCCAAAATCAGGCAATTGGTCTCAGCTTGATTTGACAAACTACGGTTCTATATATATTAAAGACGAGTTAAAACGTGTGGAAGGTGTTGCGGATATTGACGTATACGGAGCAGGCGACTATTCTATGAGAATATGGCTTGACCCTCAGAAGATGGCGGGTTTAAATATTTCCACAACTGACGTTAAAACGGCGATTATAAACCAAAATACTCAGGTAACAGCAGGGTCTTTAGGTGCATTGCCTACCGACAACAAACAAGCGCTGCAATTGACTTTGAAAACTAAAGGCCGACTTGCAGATGTGAAAGAATTTGAAAATATGGACGGAAGCAAAGTCAGGATTAAAGACATTGCGCGTGTTGAATTAGGTGCAGCATCATATTCCAATTTAGGTAAAATTAACGGTAAACCTGCTGCTATGATTATGGTTTCGCAGTTGTCGGACGCCAATATTCTGAACCTTTCAAAAGCCGTTAGGGCAAAGGTTGCTGAATTAAATTCAAGACTTGATAACGGGTTAGAAATTCGTGTTGTAAAAGATGATGCCGAATATATTCATGAATCAATGAAAGAAGTTGAATTCACGATATTGCTTACAGGTTTGATAGTTGTAATAATCATATTTTTGTTCTTAGGCGACGGGATGGCGACACTTGTGCCTTGTGTAACAATTCCGGTATCGTTAATCGGTACATTTGCAGCATTGAAGGCATTTGGCATGAGTATAAATCTTTTGTCATTATTTGCGTTAGTGCTTGCGGTTGGCGTTGTTGTTGACGACGCAATTGTCGTAATCGAAAATGTTAAACGACATTTGGAGGAAGGAAAGTCAGCCGTTATTGCGACACAGTTAACAATGGAGGAAGTCGGTTCATCTCTTGTTGCTATGGCGATGGTATTGATGGCGGTTTTTGTACCGATTATCTTTATGGGCGGCATGACAGGGGTTATGTATAAGCAGTTTGCGGTATGTATTGCGGTTTCTATTGCTATATCAGCAGTTTGTGCCCTTTCTCTTTCTCCTGCAATGTGCTCGCACTTTCTCGGGCAGGAAAAGAATGAACAAAAAGACTTGAAATCTAATAGTTTTTCACGAATAAAACACATCGCAGATAGAATTAATCAAAAGACTTCTGTAATAGTAAAGGACTTTAACAAATTCTTTACGAAAGTCGAAGATTTCTATATGGAATTTGTACATAAATTTGTTTATGATAAAAACCTTACAATAACATTATACATAGGCCTGGTTGCGTTAACTCTTCTTTCATTCAGGGTAATATCAACGGGCTTCATCCCGGACGAGGATCAAGGGGTGTTGCTGGCAAGCATAACTCTTCCTGACGGGGCGTCGCTTTCAAGAACAGACGAAGTTTCATCAAGATTCATAGAACAAATTAGAGATATTGAGGGTGTTGATGAAGAAAAGACTTTGGTTTTTGGTGGTACTGGTGCTTCAAACAGTGCTACAGGTATTATAATGCTCGATGACTATGCTGAAAGAAAAATAGGGCCTGTAGATTGGGTAAAAAGAAAACTTCAGGGGCGTCCGACTGACTTAAGCCATACAGCAATTCTTTCTAAAATAAGACCTATTGCTTCAAATACAAAAGAGGCTTCAATAGCGGTATTTTCACCGCCGGCGATTATGGGTATGAGTATGATGGGCGGTTTTGAATTCCAAATGCTTTCACGCGGGGAATACACAGCCCAAGAACTTGAAAAATGGGCGAATACACTTATAGCTGCCGCAAACCAGGATCCTTCGCTTTCCAGTGTTTATACAACTTTCCAGGCAAACGTCCCGCAATATACTCTTGAGATAGACTATGAAAAGGCCCTGGCACAGAGCGTAGACTTACAGGAACTTTATTCAACATTATCTTCAATGCTTGGAACATATTACGTAAACGACTTTAACAAATATGACAGGGTTTTCAAGGTAGAAATTCAGGCAGAAAGTAAATTTAGAAACACAGCTGCAGATTTATCAGGAATTTACGTAAAGAATACAAACGGAGTAATGGTGCCGGTTCTTTCGCTGGTAAAACTTCACCAAACAATTGGTACGGCTTCAATTACAAGATATAACCTTTATCAATCCATACAAATCCAAGGGCAGCAGGCTTCAGGAAAAAGTTCTGGCGATGCGATGAATGCGATGGAAGCGGTTGCAAAACGCGTATTGCCTTCAGATATGACGTTTGACTGGTCGGGAACTTCAGCGCAAGAACGCGAAGCTTCAGGGCAGACCACGATTATTGTTGTAATGGCGCTTGTGTTTGTGTACTTGTTCCTTGTTGCCTTGTATGAAAGTTATACGATTCCGGTTGCGGTGCTTTTGATTTCTCCAATTGCGGCGTTAGGCGCACTTATATTCCAAATGATGATTAACCAGTCATTTGATATTTATTCGCAAGTTGGTATGATTACATTAATAGGTCTTGCGGCAAAACAGTCTATTTTGATTGTTGAATTCGCAAAAGAAGAACATGAAAAACATGGGCTTCCTGTAAAAGAAGCAGCGATAAAAGCCGCGAAACTTCGTTTCAGAGCGATTATGATGACGGAATTAGCATTCATTATAGGCGTTTTGCCAATGCTATTTGCGGCAGGTGCCGGAGCAAATTCACGTATATCCGTTGGCTCAACCGTATTTGGTGGTATGGTTGCGGCGGCAACAATAGGGGCCGTTTTAACTCCGGCATTCTATGTTATTGTTCAGGAATTTGTTGACAAATTCCCTAAAAAAGAAATTACTGAAAAAGATTTGGAGTTCATAGAAAAATGAAAAGGATTATAAATGTATGTTTAATATGTTCAGTCCTGACGATTTCATCAAACGCTGTGATGTCAAAAGAGATTACGGCAGAGAACAAAACTAAAAATACTGAAAAAGTTGAAATTGTCAAACCTGAGACCAAAAAGGTTAACCTTAAACGCGAGAAGAAAAAATCGGCTGAAAATGCAAAGTCTAAAGCTAAATCTTCTAAAGAAGCTGAAGGAATGTATGAAACAAAATTCCCTGTCATTAACAGCCAAATCGAGTACTCTGATATGAATGGCGAAGTCACGCTTGTTGACTGTATCAAACTTGCAATAACTCACCATCCGGCTATTATGTCAGCTATAAGCAATGCCGAAATTTACAAATCTCAAATCGGCCAGGCCTGGTCAAATTATTTTCCGACATTGGGCGCGGGGGTAAGTTATTCAAGAAACGACATGCTTATGACAATGAGCGGCGGTAGTCAGTTTTCCGGCATGATGAACAGACGTTACGGAATGTATTATACACCTACGCTTTCTGCTAATATGCTTCTGTTCGACTTTGGCAAAACCAAAGCAAGCGCTGATATGGCTAAAAGGACTTACGAATCTTCCCGATTCGACGCTGAAACAAGCATTGAACAAGTAATCTACAATGTAAAAGAAGCATACTATAACATGGTTTTTGCTAACGCTCAGAAGGTTGTATACGAAGATACTGTCAGAGACTACGAGTTGCAGCTTAAACAGGCAAAGGCGTATTACCACATTGGCAAAAAAGCGAAAATCGACGTTACAACAGCCGAATACAACCTCGGTAATGCAAAAGTTAACCTTATTAAAGCAAAAAACACACTTGAATTAGCGAGTGTACAGCTTGCAAATGCTGTTGGTATTCCGGAACTTGAGAACGTTATTCTGAAAGATAAACTTAATACAAAAGCTTACGATGTAGACTTTCCAAATCTTATAAAGACCGCCGAAGCTTCACGTCCGGCGCTTTTATCAGCCAAAAAGAAAATGGATGCTGCTGAAATGGGCCTAAGAGCGGCAAGAAGAGCTTTTACACCAGATATTAAGGGTAATGCGTCTTACGACAGAGGCGGCCCGCAGATGAATACGGATTATGGCTATCAATTCGGCGTTCAGCTCAGTTATTCCGGCGTAAACCTTATGCTTTTGAAAAAGCAGGTAGACGAAGCAAAGGCGACTTATAAAAAATTCGTCGCTGACTATGAAATGCAAAAACAAAACGTCTATCTTGAAGTGAAAAGCGCGTTTATAAGTCTGATGAATTCAAAAGACAGCCTTGAGGTTTCAAAACTTGCGCTTCAACAAGCAAAAGAACAACAGTATCAAGCCTTCAGACGTTATCAGGTCGGTCTTGGCAACGCAATCGAATTTAAGGACGCGGAAAATACCTATTTGAATGCACAGTTGAATTATTATTCAAATCTTTTGGATTACAATGTTAATGCTGCTGAGCTTGAGCGTGTAGTCGGGGCACCTATAAAAGAAAGTGAAGTTGATTTATAATTCATCGCTTCTTGACATTTTTCAGTATGATAAGGATTACGCCGCCTAAGATAAGAACAACTCCAAGTATTATCCGCGGCGTAAGTCTTTCATGGAAAAACACAACTCCAAAAAAGATTGCTGTTAAAGGTTCTAAAGCCCCAAGGATTGCCGTCGGGGTTGAGCCTATCAGCTTGATGGCTATCGTAATTGTCTCCAGAGAAATTATCGTCGGAAATACAGCAAGCGCAATTGTACATAACCACAAAAACGGACTGTGTATGATTTGAAGCTGTGTGCAGAATTTTAAATTCACTACATAAACCAGCAGCCCAAAAAGCATTACATAAAAGCTTAATTTATCACTTTTGATATGTTTCACGGTTTTGTTATTTTTGACGCCGACGATGTAGCAGGCGTACAAAAGCGCAGAAAGCAGAACAATCGCTACGCCGTGAAGGTTTAAGGCAGTATTAGCTGTGCTTTTGTATAAAAGTGCAATGCCAACTGTGGTCAAAAGTATTGAAAATATCACACTTTTGGTAAGCTTTTCTTTGTAAAATACTGCCATAATTAAAGCCACAAGAACAGGGTATATAAATAAAATTGTACACGCAATTCCGATTTCAATGTATTGAAATGCATCAAAAAGCGTTAGCGATGATAACGAAAACACTATGCCCAGTACCAACAGCGGCAAGAATTCTTTTTGTGAGATTTTGAGCGAACTTTTTTTGAAAAATTTTATCCAAATTCCGTAAATAATAACCGCAATAAAATACCTGTAAAATAATACAGAATTTACGCCAATGCCCCCGGCGTAAAGCGGAAGGGCAAACAAGGGGTTTGTACCGTAACTTGCAGCGGCAATTGAGCCGTTTATTAAACCTAAAACTTTCCTTTTCATCAACGTGCCTTTTAATCTCTCTTTATGCTAAAATTTTAACATGAATATCTTTTTTATAAGAATAGATAATTTTTTGAAAAATGTTGATAACAGTTTGATAACAGAGGAATTCAAATCCCCAAAGCGCTGTATAGAATACAGTGCGGCAAGGTTTCTGGTAAATTATGCGGCGAAAAATTTTTACAACATAAAAGACACAGAAATCATTGTTAAGAATAAAAAACCGCAATTTGAAATTCCATCGCTGCAATTCAGTATTTCGCATTCAAAAAACATTGCGGCTGCGGCGTTTGATGAATTTGACATAGGCTTTGACATTGAGGAAATGAAAACAAGAAATATTCAACGGCTTTCAAAATATTTTAAACGTGATTTTGAAGATGAAAAAGATTTTTACCGCTATTGGACTGCTTACGAGGCGGAATATAAGAGTAAAAAGCAGTCTGTAATTTCATTTGAATTTGAAAATTACATGTGCTCTGTCTGCTGCAAAAATCCTGATAAATTTAATTTATATGAAATTTTGCCCACTGGTGGCACGCATAATGTACAAAACTGTTTCAAAATATGTTATTATAATATTGTAAGTAAATAATTTAGATTGGCAAAAATTATGAAATCAGTTAAAGAAATAGCTTTAGAAAATAAAATTTTAAAAAGATTAGAAAACAGCGAAAACTGTTTGAAGTTGGTCAATTACCTTTTTGCGGACGAAGAATTGCAGGAATTGCAAGAATATGCAAATTCAGTATCTATCAAGCGTCTTGGGTTCAACGACCACGGGCCAGTGCATATGCGTCAGGTGGCGGGTAATGCAATTAAAATGCTTAATATTCTTCAACAGTCGGGAATAAAGACTTCTCTTGAAAAAGAAGAAATAGGAACATTTGAAGACAGTATGTGCGCTGTAATTTTAGCCGGCTTAATGCACGATTTAGGCATGTCAATCGGAAGACAAGGGCATGAAGATATGTCTGTAATACTTTCGCAGCCTATCATGGAAAGAGCATTGAATTATGTATTTGCTCAAGATCTTCACAAGCGCGTGGTTATAAAGTCCCTTGCAACAGAAGCTATAGCAGGCCATATGTCGTTCAAAAGAATCCACTCAATAGAAGCAGGTATAATTTTAATTGCAGACGGCTGCGATATGACAAAAGGCCGCGCAAGAATTCCGCTTTCAATCAATACAACTCCGCGTGTCGGTGATATTCACAAATATTCAGCGAATGCTATTAATCGCGTCGGAATTCACCACGGTGAGCGCAAGCCTATAAGAATTGATATTACAATGTCAGGCGATGTGGGGTTTTTCCAGATTGAAGAGGTTCTCTTAACCAAAATCGACTCCAGCCCGGCAAAGCAATACGTTGAATTATACGCGGGTGTCGAAGGCGAAGAAAGCAAGTGTTACTTGTAAAAAGGGACTTGGTTATGAATAAAGTTAAAATCACTGTATTAAAGACAACTCTTGATGAAGAACTTGCAAAAGAATATGGAGCTGAAGGTTTAAAAGCTTGTCCTATGATGACGGTAGGCCAAGTTTTTTATGCAGATTACGCAAAACCCGAGGGTTTTTGTGATGAAGCTTGGAAAGCTGTTTATCAATATGTTTTTGCACTTTCTCACGGCGCATATAAAGAACTTTTTTACTACGGCGACTGGATTAAAATTCCTGGTGTTGCAATCGTCTCTTGTAACGACGGTTTGCGCCCGGTTATTTTCAAGCTTGAAGCAACTGATGAAAAATCAGTCATAAATTACACACCTGTACAGTAAAAATTTTCTCATTGGCAAAGCCGGTTTTTTGTGGTTAAATTTATGTAGATAAATCTACAATATTGGAGGAGAATATGCAGCAACCCCCGGCAGAACCGTGGAAGGCAAGTGTTAATCCATGGCTGACAATGATACCTGTAATGCTTACGGTATTTATGTTTGCACTGGATGAAACCATATCAAATGTTGCTTTGCCTTATATGGCAGGAAGTTTTTCTGTCAGTCATAACGAATCAACTTGGATTATTACAAGCTACCTTGTGGCAAGCGGTATTGTAATTCCCGCTGTTGACTTTTTCTCAAAACTTTTGGGGAGAAAAGCGTATTTTCTCATAAGCGTAACTATTTTTACAGTTGCTTCAGTTCTTTGCGGATTGTCGAATTCAATGCCTATGATACTTGTTTCACGTATCTTGCAGGGCATTGGAGGCGGCGGAATTATGCCGATATCTCAGGCGATTATTTTTGAAATTTTTCCAAAAGAGCAGCGTGCTGCTTCAATGGCAGTTTTCGGGCTTGGGGTTGTAATGGCGCCTATTATGGGGCCGGCGCTTGGAGGGTGGCTTACCGAAACCCTGTCTTGGCCGTTCATATATTTTATTAATGTGCCTTTTGGGATAATTGCTTTCCACTTGATTAAAAAACTCGTTGAAGACCCGCCTTATGCTAAAAAACAAAAAAGTGTAACTATGGATTATTCTGGATTTTTCTTTTTATGTGTTTGGCTTTTGACGTTGCAGGTGGTACTTGATAAAGGCAATGATGCAGACTGGTTTTCGGCGGCTTGGATATGCAAAACCTTTGCTATTTCAATGATGGCGATGGTTGCATTCTTCACAATTCAAATAAAAAAGAAGAAGCCCCTGATTGATTTGTCAGTATTAAAAGATAAAAACTTCTTTTTCGGAACGACGGTTTTGTTTGTTCTTATGGGGGTAATGATGGCATCGGCTGCTATTTTGCCGTCAATGTTGCAGCAGTTAATGGGTTATACTTCATTTTTAAGCGGGTTATCAATGGTTCCTCGCGGAGGCGGATGTTTGCTTGCGACCGTTTTGTGCTGGGTTTTGACTCCTAAAATCGGTGCGAAACCGTTGATTGTATGTGGTTTGATAATTCTAGGGATAGGCGGGCTGATGTTTGGGCAAATAAACACGCAAATCGCCCTGATTGATATTGCTTTGCCTAATTTTGTGTTTGGCCTTGGAATGATTATGGCAATGGTGCCTATGATGACGTTATCTTGTTCTACTTTGACAAACGAGCAGCAGACAAATGCGGCAGGTGTTCAGAATTTGTTAAAGAACACAGGTGCCGCCATTGGAACATCAATTGCTACAACAATGATAACGAGATTTTCGCAAATGCACCAGATGATGATGGTTGGACATTTAAACTTTTCATCGGATGCTTACATGCAAAAACTAAATTCATTAGCGGCAAGTTTTGTTCAGAATACAGACTGGGCAACAGCGCTCCATATGGCTCAAACCCAGATATATAATCAACTTTTGCAGCAGGCCAGCCTTTGGGGATATGTTGAAACTTTCAGATATTTTGGAGTTTCAGCATTTATAATAATCCCGTTGGTTCTCGCAATTCGCCGTAAAAATGCTTAAGCACCTGATTTTTGGAGCGCTTTTTTCATTTTGCGCGGAATGTGCGGTTTTTCAGAAGGTTTGTGCTTTTCAGGTTTGTTTAAATTCTCAAGCATTTTCCGAAGTTTTAAAAACGGTCTTTGCACGTGTAAAATATTTCTTTGATGGTGCGGCTTTATTTTTTCAACTTTTGGTAAAGCTTTGTGGCTGATTTTGGGGATTACGAGGTTCTGTTCTTTAAGTCTATCAGCGTGAAATTCAACAGTGTCGAGAAGATTGTAAAATTCGTGTTTGCCGTAGATTTTGCCATTGTTGTAATCCGTTGAATAATGAAAAGGGGCATCCGGATAGATTTCTCTAAATGACCCAAGCTTTGGCATCGGGCTCATTTCCCAGGTGCGGTTGGTGTAGCCTTTATTATCTAAAAGTTTTATTTGAAGTAATTTTTTATTTCTGTCCAAAAGATCTATTTTAATATGGTTAGGGTTATCTATCTGCCTTTTGGCGATTTTTTCAATAAGAGTAGACAAAATTGGCAGCCTGCCTCCTTCTTCGACTACAACCTCTTTGAATTCAGGATTAACCTTTCTGACAACCCTGTCAGCATATTTCATAAGCTTTTTAGCGTCTTTTGAAACCTCAAGTCCTCTAAAGTTTGGTGAATAATTATTTTGTATCTGCATATTTTTTCCTTTTATGTAGGTAAATAAAATTGGTAAAAAATTTTTTTTGTTATTATAATAAAAAAATGATACAAAACTTTTTAAATGAATTTACAGAATTAAAAAATGAAGAAAAAGCGAGACATCTTTCGCGATTTTTCAAGACCGGCAAAGGCGATTACGGGGAAGGCGATGTTTTTTTAGGTTTGACCGTGCCGCAGACGCGCGCAATTGCAAAGAAATTCTATAAAGAAATGCCATTGGATGAAATACAAGAGCTTTTAAAAAGTTCTTTTCATGAAATCCGCTTGGGGGCGCTTTTGATGTGCGTTTTGAAGTATCAAAGGGGCATTGATAAGAAAAAGATTTACGAATTGTACATAAACAATACAAATTACATAAATAACTGGGATTTGGTGGATTTGACAGCTCCGTATATTGCTGGGGATTTTGTGTACAATTACGGGAGTGAAGATGATTTAAGAAGGCTTGCACAGTCGTCGCACCTTTGGTCAGAGCGGATAAGCGTTGTAAGTTCTTTATATTTTATTAAACAAAACAGTTTTGATTATATATTTGATATTAGTGAATACTTTTTGGGCCACAGCCACGACTTGATGCACAAAGCGTGCGGATGGATGCTTAGAGAAGCAGGCAAACGCAATCAGACGGCGCTTGAAAAATTCTTAGACAAAAACGCTCCTTACATGCCCAGAACAATGCTTAGGTATGCGATTGAAAAATTTGACGAAAAGAAGCGGAAGAAATACCTTGCCATAAAAAAAATACAGAGCCGAAGCCCTGTATAAAGGTGAGATTTCTAGTTTCTTACTTGTTTATAAATCCGACGGATTTTCTTTGCGGCTTGCGCATTTTGGTGAATTTTTCCAATGCCTGTTCTAAGTCCGGCTGGGTAATTTTTAAATCCTCCATATCAGAAGGTTTAAAGGTTCCCGCATCCATTTTGGCGTAAATTCCGAGCCTTTCGTAACTGTTGTCGTAAGCGTTGTTGATAATCGCCCTGATATCTGCACCGGTAACATTTAAATCATGCATTTTCTTGTAATACTTTTCTAAATCAAGGTCGTTTTCTATTGGTTTGTTTTTTGCATGAATTTTGAAAATCTGCTTAACTCCATTCAAATCAGGAGTCTGCATTTCGAGCCATTTGCCGAAACGCCCTGAACGTTTGATTGCTTCATCGAGAACGTCAAGCTTGTTAGTTGCTGCGATTACGAAGACATCATCCTTGTTGTTATCAATGTCTGTCATTAATGTCAGAATTTGGTTTGTAACCTTAGCACCGTAGGGGTCGTTTTCAGTGTTTCTCACCTTGGCTACGTTGTCAAATTCATCAAGAAACATGATTGTTGGCTGGTTTTCAATGGCTTCTGAAAAAAGTGTTCTCCAATTTTCTTCTGATTCACCAATGAATTTGGATTCCATTTCAG
>USGC01000009.1 GCA_900554095.1 uncultured bacterium | reverse complement strand
CCCACAAGTGCTTTTAATTCATCCAGATCCAGCCAGCCTTCTCCTTTCATCTGCTCTACAATTTTATTATAAACCATATTTGGAAAAATTTCAAGAGCTTTTAATTAAATAAGTTTAACTGCGGAACTTCAAACTCTGCACTATCAGATTTCTTTCTGGTTGCTAAGTTATTTGAAAAATCTTTTTGCATTTTTACCATCAAGTCTTGCGAGCGCTTAATTACGGCATTTGGAAGCCCGGCCATTTTTGCTACTTGAATTCCGTAACTTTTGCTGGCTCCGCCTTGAACAATTTTGCGTAAAAATTCGATTTCACCATTTTCTTCGGCAATGGTTATGCGGAAATTCTTAATCTGAGGATAAGTGTTACTCATTACATTCAATTCGTGGTAGTGAGTTGCAAATATACATCTTGCTTTGATTTTTGTCGCAATAAACTCGGCAACAGACCACGCTATAGCAACACCATCGTAGGTACTTGTTCCGCGGCCGATTTCGTCAAGCAGTATAAAACTCTTTTCTGTCGCTGAATTAAGAATATATGCAGTCTCAATCATTTCAACCATAAATGTAGATTGTCCCAAAGTTAAATCATCAGACGCCCCTACCCTTGTGAAAATTTTATCAATAACACCAAGTTTCAAATAATCAGCGGGAACCCAAGAACCTATTTGAGCCAAGAGTGCAATCAAGGCATTTTGACGCATGTAAGTTGATTTTCCCGCCATGTTTGGCCCGGTCAAAATCATAAACTGTGTTGAATCTGTTGAATTGCTTTTCAATTCTAAATCATTTGACACATAATCGCCCAGCGGAAGTATTTTTTCTAAAACCGGATGGCGACCGTTTTTGACAATAAAATCACCAGATTCATCTATCTCAGGTTTTGTAAAGTTATTTTCAACAGCAACTTCTGCAAGTGAAGAAAGAACGTCAGCTTGCGCTATACAGTCAGCAATCTCTCGAATTTTAGAAACAAATTCTTTTGAATATTCCCTGAAATCGCTGTATAACTTGTATTCCAACTCTGTTGACTTGTAACGAGCTGATAACACATCATCTTCGTGTTTTTTAAGTTCTTCTGTAATGTATCTTTCTGATCCTGTGAGGGTTTGCTTTCTGATATAGGTATTGGGAACCTGGTTGCGGTTTGAATTCGTAACTTCTATAAAGTATCCAAAAACTCTGTTATAACCGACTTTTAAAGTACGAATCCCTGTAAGATTTCTTTCTCGTTCTTCAAAGTCGCGAAGCCATTTTTCTCCGTTGTCAAGCAAGTCTTTGTAATAATCAAGTTCACCTGACACGCCTTCTTTTATCACTCCGCCTTCTTTAATGGTAATAGGAGCATCATCTTTAATCGTTTTGTCAATCAATTCAGTATAATCAGCAATTTCATCCTTGTATTCAACAATGTTTTTAAACGGATTAAACTCTAAATCTTTTGAAGCCTCTAGCAGCTCCGGAAGCTTATATAATGAAGATTTCAGACTTAGAAAATCCTTTGGATTGGCTGAATTGTTACTTAATCTTGTTGAAAGCCGTTGAATATCATAAATTTTTTCTAAAATAGATATAAGCTCATGCCGTTTTTCTGATTTTTCGACAAATTCAGTAATTGCATTTTGGCGCTTTAAGATATTATCGACTTTCTTTAACGGCTGGCAAATCCAACTTCTGAGAAGTCTTGCCCCCATGTTTGTTTTAGTTTTATCGATTGCCCACAGCAATGAGCCATATTTTCCTTTTTCTCGCAATGTTTCGACAAGCTCAAGGTTTCTGCGTGTGCTTCCATCAAGAATCATGTATTCTGATAATTCATAAGATTCAATCCGCTCAAACTTTGGAACATTCTCTTTCATGCTTTCCCAAACATATGCAAGCAAAGCGCCTGAAGCTCTAAAACCCAATTTAAATTTATCAAAACCAAAAGCCGTTAATGCCGCCGGACTAAACACTCCTTTAAGATTATTCTCAGCCATAGACATATCGAATACGTTAGCAGGAATTTTTGAACAGTTATAGGTTTTTACAATACCTTCCGGCAAATCTATTTTTTCTTCAGGCACAATCTGGAAAGGCATGATTTTAGCCTGCATAGCAGGTGCAACGATTTCAGCAGGGTTAATCCGCGTTAGTTCAGACATGATTAAATTCAAGGGCGCCTGAGTTGTTTTGAATTCGCCTGTTGAAATATCAGCGTATGCAAATCCGTAATTATCGCTTTTTTCATCTTTGAAAAGTGCTGCGATGTAATTGTTGGTATTTTGCTTTAGAAAATCGCTTTCTGTAAGTGTGCCTGATGTAATAATACGTGTTACGCCGCGCTTTACAAGGCCTTTTGCGAATTTAGGATCCTCTAATTGGTCGCACAGCGCTACTTTAATATTTTTAGCAACTAATTTTTCTAAATATGCGTTGGCCGCTTTTGCAGGAATCCCGGCTAACGGAATACGGCCCAGCTTAGCACCTGCTTCGCGACCTGTAAGAGTTAATTCTAACTCTTTTGACATCAACTCAGCGTCTTCAAAAAACGTTTCGTAAAAATCTCCCAGCCTGTACAAAAGCACAGCGTCAGGGTTTTGGCGCTTAATTTGCAAGTACTGCTGCATGACTGGCGTCAAATCTTCTATATTTACTTCCCATGAATTTATATGATTGATTTCTTGTTTTGACATAGCTATAATAAAATTATAACACAAAATAAGGAATATACAAATGGGTTGTTTAAAAAATATTTTCATGTCAATACTTATAACTCTTGCAGTCGTAGGCTTTGTGTCGCTTGGAGGCGGGAAATTGGTCGGTGGATATGTAAACAATTTTCTTAACCCTCCGCAAGATGAGCTTATGAAAAGAGCAGAAAAAGTCGGTGATTTTTCAAATATCAGCGATGAATTTGAACTTGAACGTGCAGCCGGAATTATGGGTTATAACGGAGTTGTAGCAGAGCACAAGGCTTCCGGGCAAAAAATGGTTGTTGTTGATGAACAAGCCAAACCGCTTTTAACAAAACAAGACATTAATTCTGATAAAGTCGAAGAAAAATTGATTAATCTAACAAAAAAAGTAAAATATCAAACCCTTCAAGTTGATGAATTGAAAATTACCAAACGCGGAACACTAAAATCTTTCGGCAAGGACGCCAATTATGTAAAGTTTGAAGCAAAAGCAAAAAAACTTCCAATCGGTGAAATCGCCGGTATAATTTCAGTTGCGGAAAACAAAAACGGCGAACAAAGACTTTTGATATCAGTTAATGAAAAGAAAAAATATTCACAACTGATATCCGACGAGTTTTTCAAGGAAGTTAAATAAACTTAATAAGTAATTTTCCTTGGGTAAATCATCCGGGATTTTCCAGCCGTTATACATAATCAAAGTTGGCAGCATTGCTGCGATTATTCCGATTATCCAAGTGTTATCAAAACCTCTGCGGGCGTAATTTTTTTAACTTATTAACTCTTTAACTTTTTAACTATTACCATTATCCCATATTTTGACAAATTCAAGGGGGCAGCTAAACATTTCCCGTCGAGCTGTTTCGATCGTCTTCTAACTGGCGGATATCAATAGAGGCATCGGTTTCTTCTGTGTAAGCCGCAATTACCGGTGTTTCAATCTCAACATTGACATCAGCGTCAACCATTTCTATATCACCTTTTAAGAATTCTTTAACTTTACCATCTTCCATTTTAACAGCAACCTTGCCGCTCAAAAACTGCAAATAGCAAACTTTACCAAGTCCATCAGGTGTCATAACAGAACAGCCAACAGGCGGCATGCCCTTTGCTGCGTCTATGTAATTTGAGTATTCATATGTTAGACAGCACAACAAACGGCCGCAAGTGCCGGAGATTTTGCCAGGAGCAATTGGCATACCTTGGTCTTTTGCAAGTTTAACGTTAATTGTCGCAAATTTTCTCAAGAAACTTGAGCAGCAGAATGGACGTCCGCAAAGCCCTGTTCCTTCTAAAATTGAGGTTTCATCTCGCACGCCGATGTGCCTAAGGTCAATGCGTACACGTGTAAATGTCTGTGTTAAATCCTTTAAAAGTGCTCTAAAGTCAACTCTTTCCGGAGCCGTATAATAGAATGTTATTTTACGCCTGTCAAACGTAATTCGGCATTGCACTAAATTCATCGAAAGCTTATGCTGTTTAACAAGGGCTTGACATTTGAAAAAAGCCGTAACTTCCTCTTTTTTAATCTCATCCAGCGTCTGCAAGTCCCGCTGCGTCATTACCCTTATCAACGGAAGAGCTTCCGGTTTATTTTTAGCTTTTTCCCAAATCTGGGAAATCTTTGTATTTACTAAAAAGGCTTTTAAAGCTTCCTCGCCTTTGTCAGTCCGAACAATTACCATCTGCCCGTCTTCAAGAGTTATATTGTCAGGGATTTCCAACGGGTGAAATGTGTTTTTTATATAGTTTACGGCAAATTTCATTTTAAACGTATCTTTCTTCTTCTTTCAATTTTCTGTTCATGAGTTTTTCTAAAAGCGCATTTGGCGTAATGTCCGTGTATACGGCTTCATAAATCGCGGCTGACACCGGGACTTCTATTCCTAACTTTTTAGCTAATTCGCAAATAGCTTTAGAAGTCTTGACGCCTTCTGCAACAGAACCTAATTCATTGAGAATGTCGTCAATTTTTTTGCCTTTTGCAAGCATTGAACCTACAGTGTAATTTCTTGACATAGGGCTTGAGCAGGTAGCAATTAAATCACCCATGCCTGATAAGCCGTATAATGTTGAAGGATTTGCACCAAGTTGTATACTTACACGTACAATTTCAGCCATTCCGCGGGTTAAAAGGGAGCCTGTGCAATTGTCGCCAAGCCCCATTGTTTTTGCAAAACCTGAAGCTATTGCAATTACGTTTTTAAGGCTTCCGCCAAGCTCCACACCAATTACGTCTGTATTTGTGTATAGTCTGAATTTTGAAGGTACAGTGCAGGCTTTTTGAACAAATTCAGCAACTTTTATATCTTCACAAGCAACAGAGGCCGCAGTAGGAAGTCCGGCCAAAACTTCTTTTGCAAGAGTAGGGCCCGAAAGTATCGCAAGTTTTTGCTCTGGCAAAACGTCTTTTATAACCTCTGACATTCTCATCAAAGAAGGTAATTCAATACCTTTTGAGGCATTGACCAAAATCTGCTCCGGTTTAATTCCTGCTTTTTTAAGATTTTCGCAAACATCACGAGTACCCGATGTCGCAACGACAGAGAGGATTATATCGGCATTTTCAATAGCTTTTGCCAAATCAGATGTAATTTCAACTTTGTCTGCAAGCTGGACTTCAAGAGGTTTTGAAGTGTGCTTATTTTTCAGAAGATCTTCGGACAAATCTTGTTCTCGGCCCCAAACTGTTACGTCATCGAAATTCCCGCTCAACAGCCACGCAAGTGTTAAGCCCCAGCATCCTGCACCTATTACTGTTAATTTCATCTGTCTTTCCCTTCTTTCCATTCTATCCTTATTAGATTGCAGTTTTAGCGTTGAGAAGTTTTCTTAATACGCCTCTGTGTTTTTTAAGTTCTTCGCGTGCTTTTTCAACTTCCAAGCCCATTTCTAGTGAAATTATTGCTGTTTTTATTTCCCAATCAGACTTTAACAATGCTGAAAGCGCGTCTGTATGAGAAACATTGGCAATCTGTGCAACAATTCTTATTGCTCTATCTTTCAATTTTTCATTTTTGGCTTGCAAATCAATCATGAAATTTTCATAAGTTTTACCTATCTTAATCATAGCACCGGTTGTGAGCATATTCAAAATCATTTTTTGTGCTGTGCCAGCTTTCAAGCGGCTTGAACCCGCAATTACTTCAGGGCCGACTTCCGCACAAATCACAAGTCCTGCTTCTTCTGCTATTCTGCCTTTAGAGTTGCAAGTAACCGCAATTGTCTTTGCTCCAACTTCCTCTGCACGCTTTAACACGCCAAGAAGATACTTAGGGTTACCACTTGCTGAAATTACCACTGCAACATCCTCTGCTGTAAGCATTGAAGCATCCTTCCAGCCAACCTCCTCATTATCTTCTGCACCTTCGACTGCATTGCGGATTGCTGTATCGCCGCCCGCAATAATACCTTGCACCATTTCCGGCGAAACGGAAAATGTAGGAGGACATTCTGAGGCATCTAAAATTCCTAATCTGCCTGACGTTCCAGCCCCGAAATAAAAAAGCCTGCCGCCTTTTAGAAACTGTTTTGCTATCAAATCAATGGCTGCTGCAATATTTTCAGATTCATCTTCTACTGCAAGTGCAACAAGCTTATCCTCGTCATTCATCTTTTTCACAATATCAATTGTCGGCAAAAGATCAATATCCTTGGTGTTTTCATTCCGAAACTCAGTAATAACCTCACTCATACATAACTCCTTTTATATTCTATAAACACTATATTAATTTCATTAAATTCGCCATTTCAATAGCCGATTTTGCAGCATCAGAACCTTTGTTTCCGGCTTTTGTACCGGCTCTTTCAATTGCCTGCTCAATATTTTCTGTTGTAAGCACCCCGAAAATTACAGGAATTCCGGTTTGAAGACTTATCTGCGCTATGCCTTTTGAAAGTTCTGCGCTTACATATTCAAAATGCGTTGTTGCACCGCGGATTATTGCCCCTAACGTAATAATTGCATTATACTTGCCTGACTTTGCACATTTTTGAGCGGCAAGCGGAATTTCAAAAGCGCCGGGCACTTTTACTATATCAATATTTTCGTCTGCAACACCGTGGCGTTTAAGTTCGTCTACCGCGCCTGACAGAAGCTTTGAGCCTATAAAGTCATTAAATCTCGATAGAATTATACAAAATTTTTCATTTGCCGCAACTAACTGTCCTTCATATGTATTCATAAGTTTTCTCCTAAC
The DNA here is from genome assembly GCA_900554095.1 of uncultured bacterium. GTDB lineage: Bacteria > Cyanobacteriota > Vampirovibrionia > Gastranaerophilales > Gastranaerophilaceae > Scatenecus. The sequence continues at coordinate 16,865 of USGC01000009.1, read as the reverse complement.
ACTCGTCTGTTGTTATTATTTTACAACAGTTGAGGTTATTTTACAATAAGAGGCGAGAAAATCTTATAAAAAATATATAATGAGGCAAGGATTAAAAGTACGCCACTCAATCTCAGAAGCACATCTGATATTTTGTAAAAGTTTTTCCAACTTTTCAAACGGCTTGTCAAGAACCCCGCAAGAATTAGTATAAGGCCTTGGCCAAGAGCAAACAAAAACAGCATTATGATTGCCTGTACAAGGTTTGCAGACAATGACGCAAATGCCATTATAGCAGCTAAAATCGGCGTCGAGCAGGGTGTTCCTGCTAGTGCAAACACCATCCCCAAAAGCACCGGGTAAAGATAAATATTATGTCCTTCGCTTTTAGGCATTTCTTTTATAAGGACTGGAAGATCGAAATCTAATATCCCGACAAGCTTTAAGCCCATTACCAGAACAATAGCAGCGAGTATAATCCCAAAGTATCCGCCCGCAAATGCGGCAAAAACTTTACCTGTAACAGCACAAATTATCCCTATCACAGAAAAAACTATTGCTGTGCCCATTACAAACATAAACATTTGTAAAAGAGTTTTGGCGGGTTTTTCGTTGTTATAACCGCCCACGTAACCGATTATTATCGGAAGCATCGCAAGAGAACATGGTGAAACCGATGCCACCAGCCCGCCCAAGAACGACAAACCAAATAACATTGGCAATGAGCCGCTTTGTGTAAATAGTTCAACGTAATTCATTATTTAAGTCCTTGTAAATATTTTTCCAATTCTTCTTTTTCGATAGCGCCCTCAATTCTTTTTACCTGCTTTCCATCAGAATCAAAGAATATCATTGTAGGAACTAATGTTACGTTATGTTTTTTAATCTGTTGATTTGTGAAGTCCTGCCCGTCTTGAACTTGGATTTCTGTTAAAACAATTTTATCTTCATATTTTGGGAAAACTTCTTTAAAAAGTTTATTCATCTTCTGACAGTCAAGACACATTGTTGACGTAAATTTCATAACCTGAGGTTTATTTGCAATGTCGGCTGTCGTTTTTGCTGTTGTTGAGTTTGATTTATTCAAAGCCCAAAACGCAACTAGCGGAATAACAAAAATTAAACCGATAATAATTAGATTTTTTTTCATGAGAATTTCTCCTTTTTAATTACTACATAATAGCATAAACTAAAAAGGATTTTTTTTAAACACCGACCGGCTGATATTAAGCCTATCCTCACAGGCTATTTGTAAAAAGGCTGGTTTTTATCTGAAACGATGTCTTTTAATTTGTCAAGCGATTTTGCCGAGTCAAACATGTTTACACCAAGATAAGTAATCATAGCTCCGACAGGAATTGCAAACAAACATCTTACCCACTTTTTAGGAGCGAAAGCAGAGCACATCCCCAGCAAACCAACAGCAGCAACCGTACCACCTAAAAGTTTTTGCGTGCTTTGCATTTTGTTTATTTGCGCAACAGTCGGGATCTGGAGATCTCTCAGAGCTTGTTCCCTCTGAAATTTATCGGCTTGAGATTGAGGCGGTAATGCTGCATCTTGCCCGGTTTTTGTCAAAGCCGTGTCGGTATTTTCTGCTGCCTGCTGTGTTTGAACTGTTTTGTACGCCGTTTCGGCCGGCTGAACAGCCGCATTTTCCTGCCCTTTAAAATATGCTGTATTTAAATTTCTTATAGAATTCACGAACATGAGACGACCTCCTGTTCATATTAAACACAAACAAGAAAATTTTTGCTGAATTTATAACAAAAAATTTACATAAATTTAAACATCTTCCGGTACGAAAAATTCCGCCTGCTCAAGAAGTTCGCGTGTGTGTTCATAACAGCATGTTCCGCGGGTTATAAGCTGGTATTCCCGCACAATATTTAAAATATCATCCACGGACATTTTAATAATCCTTCTTTGACCTTCAATAATTATTGCCATAAATAAATCCTTTCAAAAATATTAACGGCAAAAACACGAAGAACTTTTACAAAATCCTCCGCGTTATTTAGAAATCCTGTTTGAAATTATAATCCCGTTTTCTCATCAAGTTTGAAGTAGTCTATAAGTGATATTATTGAAATATATTCATCTATAAACTTTCTGATATATTTTGGATTTTTTAATGATGTAAAAAGACTGCCAAGCTCAAACAAGTCTTTCCTTGTTCTAATTGCAATCATAAAATCTTTAGCATAAAATGAACATTTGATATTATTTACCCCAAATGCTGTGCGGATATTGTTAAATCTTTCCATAAATCCGGTTGTAAGTAAATAGCGGCCTTCAACTTCATCAGAAGAATATGCTGTATATTTTCTGTTGAAGACCGGATCTTCAAGAACTATTTTGTTTAATTTTTCCAACGGTTCTTTATGAAATAAAGATAAAACCGCAAACGCAATACTTAGCCCGAACAAAATTGCAATAATCATCAAAATTGCATATGACCCGGCTGCAATTATAAAAAGTAACAATACTATTATTGCACCCAATAATGGCGCATTATTCATAATATTCATATCACCTTTTGACGTAACTATTGTTTTTGCTTTTATCTTTTTATTTGCCGCAAAATTGATTAGAACGCCATGGTATATCTGAAACTTTGTGTCGCAACGCCCTTCGAGATACAAACCTGTTTCCGCTATCGAATATACAACACCTTTGTATTCTCCAGTAAATGTGTCATCATTTTTAAAATAGTGATAGTCCGGCAAGAGCATACTCTTTGTCCGTTGAGTTTTTGTTATAATCTGTTTACCAATTTGCCACTTTATGTTTCCCAACTGAGTCAAAACCTTTTGCAAACAGGCTTTTTTCAGATACAATTTGAAATTCTTGTTGTATCGATTGATAATAAATAGACAAAGACAAATTAAAAGAAGTACTACAGGAATGACGAATACAAAAATAAACTGTAAACTAACTTTATTCAAAATAAATTCGCCAGAATAAAAGTACGCGTTTAGAACACACAAATACGCGGAAACCAAACAAATAAAGCAAAAGAAAATTAAAATTACGATATTTAATCTCTTTTTTCTCTCGTTTTCATGTTCTGAAACAAGTTTTAAAAACATATTTTCTATATCTAGATAGTCAGTTTTTATTGTACCTTGCATTTTTCTCCTTCTTTTTTATAATCCTGTTTTTTCATCCAACTTAAAATAATCTATAAGTTTTAATATGGAGATAAATTCATTAAAAAAGGTTTCAAGCTGCTTTGGGCTGTTTAGAGGCGTATATAAATTTCCAATTTCAAAAAGATTTTTTTTAGTAGAAATTGCAATCATCAAATACTTGTCGTAAAACGAACACTTTATTTTTTCAACGCCAAATGCTGTTTTTACGTTATTAAACCTTTCCATAAATGCGGTTGTAAGCAGATAACGCCCGTTTACCTCATCGCCTGAGTATGCCGTGTATTTTTTGTTAAAAACCGGATCCTCCAAAATTATTTTATTTAGTACATGCTCGTCTTTGGAGTTTAATCTGCATATACTCATTATCACAATAGCAATGATTGCCAAAATTAAAGCCAAAGTCCCCGGAAATATACCGGTTTCAATATATATTTGCAGTATAACCGCTATGCCGATAATCCAAAATAAAGGATTTCGATTTTTAATATCTTTATCACCTTTAGTTGCGACTATTGTTGTGTTTTCTATATCTTTATTTGCAATAAAATTTATAATCACACCCTTGAATACATCGTAATAAACAGAATTTCGTCCACTCCCCGACTTGAACCACAAATACGCCTCTTCAATTGAATAATTAACGCCTTTATAAAAGCCTTCAAATGTATCATCCGAACTTCTATTATTAAATGTCATAAATAAATTACTTTTTTGTAATTTATTCGTTGATATAATATTACCTCCGGACTCCCATTTAATATTTCCCATAGCATGAACTATTTTCCTCATACATTGAGATTTTAGCATTTGTGTAAAACTTATATTCCTAATTATTGGTGCTAAAATAATTGAGAGGATTGAAAGTATAAATAAAATAAGCATCCAGAACACGCCTGTCTGCATATAGTAATAAATTAAACCCGTCGCTGCAAATATTAACACTAATTCAATCAATACTAATTTAAATATTTCTTTTTTTCGTCTTTTCTCATATTCAATCATTTGGGGAGCAATGTCTGAATAGTAAATTTTATGAAATTGTTTTCTTATATCTTCAGGCGTAATATCAGCAGTTTTCTTTTTCATAATTCCACCCATTTAAAGAGTATACGACAGGTATCTTATTAAATCCTGATATAAATGTTGTATATCTGCAAGACAAAAGAGAGGATTAAAATCCTCTCTTTGTTTTATCATCCCATTTTTTTATTCGTCTTCGCTGTCATCCAACTGGAAATCAGGTGAACCAAACATGCCTTCGATTTCTTCCAAAATCGCAGACGGTTTTCTTGCCTGATTTCTTTGTGCAACAGCGCGTTTTCTTGCTTCGCGTTCTTTTTCTTCATTAGCATTGGTCAAGTGGTGGAAGCCTGTCCCTGCCGGGATTAAACGACCAATAATTACGTTTTCTTTTAATCCACGCAAGTTATCTTTCTTACCATCAACTGCTGCTTCTGTAAGAATTCTTGTTGTTTCCTGGAATGAAGCTGCTGAAATGAAGCTTTCAGTGTTCAATGAAGCTTTTGTGATACCTAACAATAGGAATTCACAAGTTGCAGGAGTTTTGCCTTCTTCTTCAGCTTTTTTGTTTTCGTTTTCAAAGTGCTGAATTTCAACCAATTCACCTGGCAGCAATGTTGTATCGCCAGCGTCAACAACTTTAACTTTCTTTGTCATCTGACGAACAATGATTTCAACGTGCTTGTCGGCAATTTCTACGCCTTGTGAACGGTATACACGCTGAACTTCATCTACCAGATACTGCTGAGCAGCTTCAGGACCGCAAAGTCTGATAACATCGTGCGGGTTCAAAGGACCGCTTGTTAAAGGCTGACCTTTTGTGATTTTCTGCTTGTCTTGGACGATGATGTTTGCATCAATTGCGTACTTGATTTCTGTACGTCCGTTTTCGTTAACGAGGTATAATCTCGGCAAGTCATCGTCTGTTTCGATTTCAGCTACGCCGTCAACTTCTGCAAGGATAGCACAGTCTTTCGGTTTGCGGCCTTCAAGAAGTTCTTCAACACGCGGCAAACCTTGGACGATGTCGCCTGTTTTTTGTCTTTCAAATACAAGTGTTGCAATAATATCACCGCGAAGTACCAATGCGCCGCTTTCAACCTGAAGCATTGTACCTGGGCTGATTAAGTAAGGACGGCCGTTTCTGATTTTAACTTCGTTTTTGTTAATTGAAACAATTTGTCCTGAAACCGGAGATTTTTCACCATTGTCAGAAATGATTGAATCAAGTTTTACAAAGTCGCCTTTTTTAACAGAAGCTTTACCTTTTAAAGTAACAACTGTTTCATAATTGTCGCAAACAATTAATAATCTGCGTGCATCTTCATTATCGTGTTTGATGGATGCGGCACCGTCGTTAATTGCAAGAACCTGTGTTTTTGCAACCGGTGTTTTCGGCTCGATTGTTTGACCGTCTTTTACAAGAAGTTCTGTTTGAAGCGAAGACATCAATTTTGAATTGCCTTCAAATTCACGGCGGATGATAAGGTTTTCAAGAACAACAATTCTCAAATTGCCTTTATCATCAAGTTCTACCATACCTTTAAGGTGTGATAAGTAACCTTGCATTTGAAGAACTAAGCTTGTTCTTGTAATTGTTGAACCGTCAAGGTTACGAACTCTTGCTCCATCTTTGTACTGAAGTTGTGTTACAGGAACAATATCAATCAAATCATCTGTTGTATTAAATTTAATTGAAACATCTTTTTGTTCAACTTCAAGTACTTGAACCGGTCTGATAAGAATTTGAACAGGCTGGTTTGCAATGCTGTCTTCATCCAATGAAAGGCTTGCGTCAAGCTCTTCGTCCAAATCATCAATATCAATGTCATCATTTGCTGAATCCATTATTGTAATGATTGAAGTTTCGTTTGCTTGAATGCCCTCTGCAATGACTGTTCCCTTTTTAACAACTTCGCCTTCATCAACTTTCAATTCTGAAATGCTTGAAAGTGTATGGACTTCGCCGGGTCTTACGGTAATTTCGTGGATAATATCGTTAAATTCTTTGAATTCAACAATACCGTCGATGTGGCAGTAAACGTCTTTAACAACTTCTGTACCTGCTGTAACAAAAGTTCCGTTTTCAACCATTTTCAAAGAGCTATCCTTTGAAATCTGATGAATTTCTTCCGGAATAAATACAACAGAACCCGGTTTTGTGATGATTTGATTTTCATCAACTTCCACATCAACGTATCTGATTTCACCGGATGAAGTTACAGCGCACTCATCGTCAATAAGTTCTGCAATAATCATACCGTTTTCAACCGGAGTGTCGACAGGCGCTTTAACAATGTATTTTTCGCCGGTTTTATTTACTGTCCAGAGCTGTTCTTTTTTAGTTTGTTCAAAGCTTGCATTTTCAGGCATTAACGATGCAATTACAATTGTCAATTCTTTACCTTGAACAATCTTTTTGATATTTTTGCCTTCAAATTTAACATCTTCAATAACCAAATCTTCCCCGAAACGAACTTCGCCGCCATGTTCTGAAATGGTTAAAGTTTCAGCTAATTTTTCGCCTTCTTTGACTTGCTGTTCGTCTTTTACAAGAACCTTAGAGCCGCCCGGGAGGTTATAAACATCACCTCCAAGAACCCAGATAATACCTTGTTTGTTCGTAGTTCTTGAGATGTTTCCCTGTCTGTCTTTCTTTTCATCAGCAATGAAATCTTCATAGATAACTTCACCAGGAAGATCTGATGTGATATCTTTTGTAGCTTTCTCTGTTAAACGAGAGCCGTCGCCTGATGATACAGGTTCATAAACTGCAAGTTTGAAACCTTTTTCAACCTGCATTCCGTTTGTGAAGAACACAGTTGAACCAGCCGGAATATGATATTTATCAGTACGTTTTGCACCTTTAATTTCGATGTCTGCTTCGTAGTTTGCAACCATAACGACATCCCCGTGGCGGGTTCTGACTTCGCGGGTTTTAACGCTTGAAACAACTTCACCAGCAGATTTTGCCTCAATTGATTTCATAGCGCCGGCACCTTTGAATACACCGCCGGTGTGGAATGTTCTCATTGTAAGCTGTGTACCAGGTTCACCGATTGACTGAGCTGCAATAATACCAATTGCTTCGCCGATATCAACGAGTTTCTGGGTTGTCATTGCCCAGCCATAGCATTTTTGGCATATACCGTATTCAAGTCCGCAAGTCAATCCTGAACGAACACGTAATTCCTGGAGATTCAAGTGTGCAACTTTTTTAACATCATCACGGTTCATTGTTGTTCCTGCTTTTACAAGAACTGTTCCGTCTGTATCTTTGATATCTTCTGCAATAGTTCTTCCTAAAAGTCTGTCAATTAAAGGAACAATTACAGCGTCGCCGTTTGTAATAGGTTTCATGTTGATAGCTTTTGTAGTGTGGCAGTCGTCTGCACGGATAATTACGTCCTGTGCAACGTCAACCAAACGTCTTGTCAAATAACCGGAGTCGGCTGTTTTTAACGCGGTATCTACAAGACCTTTACGGGCACCATATGATGAAATGATGTATTCTGTAACGGACAAGCCTTCTTTAAAGTTTGATTTAATCGGCAAGTCGATGATTTGCCCCTGCGCATCAGCCATCAAACCGCGCATACCAACAAGCTGTGATACCTGAGAAAGGTTACCTCTCGCACCTGAAAACGCCATCATATATACAGGGTTTAATCTATCAAAGTTTTCAACAACCTGAGCTGTTAATTTTTCAGTTGTTTCGGACCAGGTGTCGATAACCTTTGTATATCTTTCAACTTCGGTAATTTCACCTTTTAAATATCTATTAGTTGATTTTTCGATTTCTTTTTCCGCTTCTTTAAGTAATTCTTTTTTAACGGAAGGCACCTGCAAATCCGCAATTGAAATTGTTGTACCGGATTTAGTGGCATACTTGTAGCCTAAGTTTTTAAGGCTGTTTGCAAGTTCTGCGGTTTTAGCGCCGCCAAACTCAAGATACATCTGAGACAAAAGATTGTTCAAAGCTTTTTTGTCCATCTGTTTGTTGATGAAATCAAGAGTTTTCTTTGAATTTGTGTATGTTTCCATTCTATATTTCCTTATTTTCGTAATTATTTAATACGTTTCCGTTTTTATTCATTACCTCTCGTTTTTAAGAGAGGAAACCGCAACTGCGTTGAATTATGCTAACGCTTTTCTAACGGCTTCGTTGAAGATAATTCTGCCGGCAGTTGTTTCAATTCTTCCGCCGTGTTCATCTCTTACAACGATTTTGTCGTGAAGGTCAATTACTCCGACTTCAAGAGCTGAAATTGCGTCCTGGAAGTTATAGAAATATCCTTTCGGATCTGCTTCCGGATTTTTCAGGATTGTCAGGTAGTACATACCCAAAACCATGTCCTGAGTTGGTGTAATAATAGGTTTACCTGTTGCCGGTGCAAGAATGTTGTTAGTAGCTAACATTAACATACGTGCTTCGGTTTGCGCTTCGATTGAAAGCGGAACGTGAACAGCCATCTGGTCGCCGTCGAAGTCAGCGTTGAATGCTGTACAAACAAGCGGGTGAAGCTGAATTGCACGGCCTTCTACCAATTTCGGTTCAAATGCCTGAATACCCAGTCTGTGAAGGGTCGGAGCACGGTTTAATAATACCGGGTGTCCGTCAATTACTTCTTCAAGGATATCCCAAACAATTGCTTCTGAACGTTCAATTTTCTTCTTAGCTGATTTAATGTTTTGAACATATCCGCGTTCAATAAGTTTGTTTACAACAAACGGTTTGAACAATTCGATTGCCATTTCTTTCGGCAGACCGCACTGATTTAAGCTCAATTGCGGGCCTACAACGATTACTGAACGGCCTGAGTAGTCAACACGTTTACCGAGCAAGTTTTGACGGAAACGCCCTTGTTTACCTTCAATAATATTAGAAAGTGATTTTAATGCTCTGTTGTTCGGACCAACAACTGTTCTGCCGCGTCTGCCGTTGTCGATAAGGGCGTCTACAGCTTCTTGCAGCATACGTTTTTCGTTACGAACGATGATTTCAGGAGCGCCCATTTCTAACAATCTTTGCAAACGGTTGTTTCTGTTGATAACACGTCTGTACAAGTCGTTCAAATCAGAAGTTGCAAAACGTCCGCCGTCCAACTGTACCATCGGTCTTAAATCCGGAGGAGTTACAGGCAGCACGTCCATAATCATCCAGGTCGGATCCGTTTCTGATGAAATCAAGCTGTCAAGCAATCTTAAGCGTTTGATAAGTTTGCTTTTCTTTTGAACGGAATTTACAGAGCCTGCAAGTTCTGTTCTGATTTCTTCAGCCATTTCTTTTGTATTAATTTCTGATAATAATTCTTTAATAGCTTCTGCACCGATGCCTACTTTTAAAGTAGAATCTTCGTTTTCAGCCATATAATCTTCATATTCTTCTTCGCCTAAAAGCTGCAACTTTTTGAATTGGCTTTCACCCGGATCTAAAACTACGTAGTTGTTGAAGTAGATAACTTGTTCCAGATCTTTCAAAGTCATATCAAGAAGCAAGCCGAGGTATGAAGGAATTCCTTTCAAGAACCAGATGTGAGAAACAGGAGCAGCCAGTTTAATGTGTCCCATTCTCTGACGTCTTACTTTTGAATCTGTAACTTCAACACCACAGCGTTCGCAGATAATACCTTTATGGCGAACTCTTTTATACTTACCGCAATAGCATTCCCAGTCTTTTGATGGCCCAAAAATTCTTTCACAGAAAAGGCCGTCGCGTTCGGGTTTTAATGTACGGTAGTTGATCGTTTCCGGCTTAGTAACTTCGCCGTAAGACCATTTCAAAATCCTTTCCGGTGAAGCGATACTTATCCGTATATAGTCAAAATAATCAATACTTGTTGACATTTATATATTTCTCCTTTTTATCTGGGGGAATTAAATTCCCCCATTTAATTATCATTGCTTAGCTTATTACATTCTTAAAGATCACCGAATGTTGTCGGGGTTTCAAAGAAGTTGATGTTCAGAAGCTCTGAATCTATATCAGACAGAGTTCTTTTCGGAGCGGATTTTCTCAAATCGTCCATATCTGTCATCAAGTCAACTTCAGCGCCGTCTTTCTTCGCAACTGTAATATCCAAACCGATTGACTGAAGTTCGCGAACCAATACTTTGAATGATTCCGGAATACCTGGTCTCGGGATGTTATCACCTTTAACAATTGCTTCGTAAGCGCGGTTTCTGCCGTTAACATCGTCGGATTTGATTGTAAGCATTTCCTGTAATGTGTAAGCAGCACCGTAAGCTTCCAGTGCCCAAACTTCCATTTCACCGAATCTTTGACCGCCGAATTGGGCTTTACCACCCAGAGGCTGTTGAGTTACGAGTGAGTATGGGCCTGTTGAACGAGCGTGAATTTTATCGTCAACAAGGTGGACAAGTTTCAAGATATATGAAAGTCCAACTGCTACAGGTTCATCAAACGGTTCACCTGTACGTCCGTCAATCAATCTTACTTTGCCGTCTTCGGTTACCCAATCGCAGCCTGATTCTTTAATACCTTTCAAAAGCTCGGCTTTTGTTGCGATTTCGGATTTGTTATCACCGTACATTTCGTCGAATGAAGGTGCTTCGTAGTGGTTACCTGTCAAGTATGCTGCCAAACCGAGCAACAATTCGTAAGTTTGACCAACGTTCATACGGGAAGGTACACCAAGCGGGTTCAATACGATATCAACCGGTGTTCCGTCAGGCATAAACGGCATATCTTCTTTCGGTAAAATTCTTGATACGATACCTTTGTTACCGTGGCGTCCTGAGAGTTTGTCGCCAACTGAAACTTTACGTTTTTGAGCAATGTAAACTCTGATTACTGTATTTGCGCCCGGCGGAAGTTCGTCGCCTTTTTCTCTGTCAAATACTTTAACGTCAAGTACGCGGCCTCCTTCACCGTGAGGAACTCTTAGGGAGTTATCTTTAACATCTCTTGCTTTTTCAGCGAAGATTGCACGGAGAAGTTTTTCTTCCGGCGGATGTTCAGATTCGCCTTTCGGTGTAACTTTACCTACCAGAATATCGTCTGCGTAAACTCTTGCACCGATACGAACAATTCCGCGTTCATCAAGGTGTCTGAGGGCATCTTCTGAAACGTTCGGAATTTCGCGGGTAATTTCTTCCGGTCCGAGTTTTGTTTGACGGGCGTCGATTTCTAATTTTTCAATGTGAACCGAGGTGAAAATGTCATCCTGCACACATCTTTCAGAAAGCAGGATAGCATCTTCGAAGTTATATCCTTCCCACGGCATATATGCTACCAGTACGTTTTTACCTAACGAAAGCTCACCGCCGTTTGTAGAAGCACCGTCTGCAATTACATCGCCTGCCTTAACCTTGTCGCCTTCGTGTACGATTGGGCGCTGGTTAATACATGTATCTTGGTTACTTCTCAAGTATTTCATTAATTGATATACGTGAGGTTTATTATTTGTGTCGCGGATTACGATTTCTTCGCCGACTACGCGTTCAACAACACCGTCAACTTCAGAAACAGCAACCATACCGGAATCCTTTGCTGCTCTAGCTTCTAATCCGGTACCAACAACTGGTCTCATCGTAATTAAAAGAGGAACGGCTTGGCGCTGCATGTTTGATCCCATCAATGCGCGGTTTGCATCATCGTGTTCAATAAACGGAATTAACGATGTCGCAACTGATATCACCTGGATAGGAGATACACCGACATAGTCAACTCTTTTTGATTCGCCCATGGTGAATTCTGAACGATAACGAACCGGAACATATTCAGCTTTAATGCTTCTATCTTCATTTAATTGGATATCAGCCGGCGCAACACGGAAGTTTTCGTCTTCATCTGCTGTTAAGTAGTGAACTTCATCAGTTACAACACCGTCTTTAACAACGAAGAACGGAGTTTCTACAAAACCGTAGTCATTAACTTTCGCATGAGTTGCCAAAGAACCGATCAAACCAGCGTTCGGACCTTCCGGAGTTTCAATCGGACAAATACGTCCGTAGTGTGAAGGGTGGATGTCGCGAACCGCAAAACCTGCACGTTCTCTCATCAAACCGCCTGGTCCAAGTGCTGAAATACGTCTTTTGTGAGTTAATTCAGCAAGCGGGTTGGTTTGGTCCATAAACTGTGATAATTGTGATGAACCGAAAAATTCTTTCAATGACGCAACAAGCGGTTTTGTATTCAATAAGTTTAACGGAGTCAAAGTTTCAGAATCTTGAAGTGTCATTCTTTCTTTAACAATTCTTTCAATTCTTGAAAGCCCAACTCTGAATTGGTTTTGAAGCAATTCACCTACTGAACGTATTCTTCTGTTGCCGAGGTGGTCGATATCATCAACAGTTCCTTCGTCGTATGTTAAGTTAATCAAATATTCGATTGAAGCTACAATATCTTGAACTGTTAATGTTCTTTGGTTTTTTGGAATATTCAAATTCAATTTTTTGTTTAATTTATAACGTCCTACACGGCCGATGTCGTATTTCTTTTCATCAAAGAAACGGGCTTCAAGAATTTGTCTTCCGCCTTGAGGACTAGCCGGATCGCCCGGTCTCAATTTTTTATAAACTTCAATTAAAGCATCATCAGTTGTTTCTGCTGTATCTTTATCCAGAGTTTTCTTCAAGAATTCAAAGTGAGTAAATAAAGATTCCATTTCAGAAACTGTTATACCCATAGCTTTCAACAATGTTGTAGCTAAGATTTTTCTGTTTTTATCGATTTTAACGTAGATTAAATCGTTAGAATCTGTTTCGATTTTCAGCCATGCGCCGCGGTTCGGAATCATGGTTGCGTTATATAAACGTTTTCCGGCAGGTGAAATCTCACGTTTGAAGTAAACGCCGGGAGAACGGACGATTTGTGAAACAATAACACGTTCAGCGCCGTTTACGATAAATGTACCTTTGTCGGTCATTGTCGGGATATCACCGATATAAACTTCCTGCTCTTTAATTTCACCGCTATCACGGTTTACTAATCTAATCATAACGCGCAATTGTTTTGCATAAGTTGCATCATGAATTCTTGCTTCTTCAACAGTATACTTTGCATTATCGAAAGTATAGTTAGGCAAGAAGTGCAGCTCTAATCTGCCTGTGTAGTCTTTAATCGGAGAAAATGAAAGTAATTCTTCTTTCAAGCCTTCTTTTAAAAACCATTCAAACGATTTTTTTTGCACCTCAATAAGATCCGGTAAATCATCCAAACGAGTATGTGGTATACCCATTGGTGTTACTCTTTTAGCATATTTTGTCTTAGACATCAATTCACCTCATAAATAATGGTGTACGTACTACATAAAAAATATATTTTCTAACTTAAGGCTGTAAACCTTTTACCTGCCTGCTTTCAGACTGATAAATCTTTATATAAATTCCGGGTTTTCTAAATTTTTGCATAGTACACCCGACTTTAATTTAACATGTTATATAATCGTAATACATCAATATTTTTAGTCAAGAAAATCACGCTTATTTTTAATTAGTTTGTTAAAATTTTGTAACAAAATGTTATTAAATTGAAAAATTGGGCATAAGCTTGACTTTATGTCGATTTTTAGCTTTTACAAAAAGTTACAATGCAAAACTTATCAAATCGCCAAAACTTGCTTTTTATAAAACTTTTGCTATACTTTTTTTATGATTTTGAAAAAGTTGCTAATTTTAATATTTTTGTGTTTTTTGTTTTCTGTTTCTTACACTGCGAATGCTAATGAGAAAACTTGGCAAAAATTATCTTTAGACGAAAAAGAAAAGTTTATTGGATATTACCATGATATTATTTTTACCCGCGGCTATACAAAGTTTGCCAGCAGTGAAGAATTCAAAAATAAATACGGAAAATATTTTAAAGATAAAGATTATAAAGAACATTTTGCAAACGTTTATAAGGCAAAACCCGATCCGCAAATAACACAAAGGTATCAAACCAAAATTGACTGCCCCGCTAACCTAAATGATATACATCTAGGCTATACACTTTTTTACAAAAGCGAACCTAACATCGGTTTTTTCTACAACTCAGCCGGCTCGCTTCAATACATTGAATTCTATTCTCCATCAAGGTATTACCCTTACATTCTCAGAAAATACAACACAAAAGGAAAACTGCTTCAAGCAATTTATGTTGAAAATCCTTATTCGTCATATTTATACTATGGAGATGAAACGTTCAAAGGGTATTATTCAAAAAACTTGGGGCTTCTTAACAAAAGAAACATGAATATTTGTAATGATATAAATTTCATGTTATGATTGCGACAAGGAGGCATATGAAAAAGTTTTTTACGATATGTGTTATATTTTTAGTTTTTGGAATTTTATCTAATCCGGTCTGCGCAAATGAGCCCGAAACTATTACCCTCAAAGGCGAAGCCGTCTTTGACTGGCTGGATATGTCGCAAATCGAACGCGATACTATCATTCAGAATTACAAAAATATAATATTTGATGATAATACTGTTTATAAATATAAAAAAAATGATTTTAAAGAATTACATAAGGATTACGTAAAAGACCAAGCCTTTAAAACACACTACAATGAAGCCAAAGAAGGAATTACGGAAACCGCAAACTATAGGCTCAGCGCATTTTATAATGGCTCTGTTCTGATAAGCTATGCTATCCAATACAAAAATAATCCCAAAACTGTTTATTACTACGACGGCTTTGGAAACTTGCGATACGTCGACAAAATAGAAGGCAATTACCCGGATTTTCCATACTGGTCTAAACAGTATCGAATTAATGGCAAAATGATTTCTGCAATTTATTTTACATCCCCCGATATGCAATATATGTATAAACCTGACGGAGATTTCCAAGGCGTATGGTTTAAAGACAAAATGTACGACCGCAATGCAAAACAAACTTTAACAAGGACAAATTGGTAGAAAGGATTTACAATGAATGTTCAATTTAGCACAAACTCCAACAACACAAGCTTTGGAATGAAGCTTCAAAAAGATTGCTCTAAAAATTTAAAAAAATTATTAGACTATACACCGGCTTACAAAACAGATACAGTAGAGATCCCTCAATTACTGCTTTTTGAAAAAGGCAAAGAAAAAGCACGCTTAAATGATTTTAGATTATCAAATGATCACCTAACAGTCCATACAAACAACATATCGTTAAATTTTAACCCTGAAAACGGCAAAATTATTCATCTGTCTAAACCTCAGCATATTTCTGTTAAAAAGGCAATTGAAAAAGCGTCAAATGTTATTTCAGAGATAATTGCTAATTTGCATAATCCTAACAAAATAAAAAACCAACCGTTTATATTATCAACTTCTCACCAAGATTTGTTTCAAAAAAGTTATGACGCTTACAAGGCAGTAAATTTAAAAGAATATGTTTAAAATTATTTTAACTTTAATATTAATAGTTTTTTTAATTTCACCGGCAAATGCTTACGATTGGCGGACAGACTTTCGCGACATAACCCAGCAGCGCAGAAACCAAAGAATAAATAATATTTACACATACCTGGAGCAAAACGGGGCTTTCTCGAAAGATCAAAAAGCGCTTAAAAAAGAATTTCTTCCGTACAAAGAGGACAAAAATTATAAGCAGAATCTTAACTATATTAAACATGGCAAACCGCTAACATCAAATGATTACAAAGTTACGGGGAATTACCAGAAAACTGCTGATAAGTTTTTAATGAACTACTCTCTTGAGTACAACAACAAACCAAATTATAAATTTGCCTATGATTACGCGGGACACTTGATAAGCGTAACCATAATCAACGGCAATAGAAATACCCTGCCTTATTGGACTGAAATTTATACAGCAGCAGGGTATTTGCAAAAAGTAAGTCTTTTTGCTTCAGATGAATATGAGTATGTGTTTTTGGCAAACGGAGATTTTCAGGGCGTAATTATTAAAAAGACTATGTACAACCGCCTTGGCAGACCTCTTAAAATTTGGATGCTCTAAAAATTTAATAACGTATTTTTTTAGGATAATCATCTGGGATTTTCCAGCCATTGCGCGCAATTATTGCTGTACAATATTGCCCTTGCGCGTCGCAGCTTCGGTTCTCCGGAGCGCCGCTATATAGATGTTCTTCTAGACCGTCCCAGTTATACAGCATCGGTTCAAGCCCTTTTTTATAATGATACTGCCACTTTTCGTAATATCCTTTATCGAAGAGGGGATAAAATACAAAAGAAAAACTGCATATGCCGTATTTTTTTTGTGTGCTAATGCATCTTTCAGGATTATTCGGGTAAAAACGAATGTCGCTTGTGAATTAACGCTAAAGGCGCTGCCGTCAGCAAAGAAATAAACATTCAATTTAGGGCCGTTGGCAGCAGTTAAAACCTTGTGTGATACAACTTTCATATAGGGAAGAATGTATTTTTCGTAACCTTTATCTATCCCATCTAAATTTGGAGTATCCTCAGACGAATACCAAAAACCATCCCAGCCTTCAAAATCTCCGTTTACGTTTTTGGACATTAATATTGCCTGATTAAAAACAGAATAAAACTTTTTCAGCCTGGCTTCGGTTAAGTTATATGTATATTTATGTACTAAAGCCGGAAGTGTCAGTGCTGCAACAACGCCTATTATACCTAAAGTTATAAGAACTTCTGCTAATGTAAACCCTTTTTTCATAAAAACCTCATTATTGATAAATATATTATTTATTATACAACTATTTTTATCTTTTTGCAAGAGGGTTTTACTTTTGTATCTCAGAGGACTAAACGCGCGAGCCCC
>USGC01000008.1 GCA_900554095.1 uncultured bacterium | reverse complement strand
GCCACAAGTCTAAAAAAGAAATATTAGAAATTCTATCTGAGATTGAAGGCGTTTATGTGCCGATATTTCCAAAAGAAAAAGTTAAAAAGCTCACAAAACGCTTAAGCGAATGCATTTACACACCAATTATAAGTGAGGAGGCGTTTTTCAAAAATACATTTATTGTAGAAGTTGCAAGAGGATGCGCAAATCGCTGCGGATTTTGCTTAGCTTCTTATATGAATCTACCTTTACGCAGTGTTCAGTATGAAGACGTTATTAATGCTGTTGATTTAGGACTTAGACATACAAATAAAATTGCGCTTCTCGGTGCTCAAATAAGCGCACATCCAAGATTTAACGATATTTGCAACTATATTCACCAGCGTATTTTGAATGGCGAAAGCATTGAGATGAGCCTGTCATCTCTTCGTGTAGATGCAATTGTGCCTGGAATTATCCAAACACTAGTTGCAGCAGGCCAAAAAACATCTACTCTTGCAATTGAGGCAGGCAGTGAGCGGCTGAGAAAAGTTATTAATAAAAATCTTACACAAGAGCAAATTTTCAATGCTGTTGATATTGCAAAAGAAAACGGTCTCAAAGGACTTAAATTCTACGGAATGATCGGGCTTCCGACAGAAACTGAGAACGATATCAACGAAATGATAGAACTTGCGAACCGCCTGAAACAAGCGCACAAAGGATTTGATATATCGTTTGGTTTTTCAAGTTTTGTACCAAAACCAAACACGCCTTTTCAATGGTGCGGACGAGAAAATACAAAATCTTTGGAAAACAAATCTAAATTAATAAAAAAAGAAATGCACAAAATTGGTATAAGCGCGAATGTTTCAAGCATAAAATGGGATTACTGGCAAGCTGCACTTTCACGAGGTGATGAAAGCTTTACGGACTTTTTGATTGAGGTTTATACTAAAGGCGGCAAGCTTGGCGCCTTTAAGGAGGCCGCTGTTAAAAATAACATTAACAGTGAATATTATGCAAGTGAGAATTACTCCTTTGAAAAAACGCTTCCTTGGGATTTTATTGACGTTAAGCCGGGAAAAGAGTTTTTAATACAAGAAGCAGAGCGGCTTTTGAGCCTGTAGCCTCAGCTAAAGCGGCGTATAATCTGAATATACAAGGCTTTTCCATTTTTCATAGTAGCTAATTTGAGTAGCGCTACCGGTTTTTATATAAATGTGCTGAAGCGAACTTCCGGGAATATTCAATGCATCACATATTGCAGCTTTAATAACGTCAGGATGAGTTACAATAATCACACGACTGGAATTGTTTTCATCTACTATTTTGTTAATTGTTGCACTCACTCGTTGGATAAATTCATTTAAAGATTCAGCATCATCAGGCGTTCTTACGTCAGGCTGAGTGATAAGCCTTTCAAGCTCTTGAGGATATTTTGCCTCAACCTGTTCAAATGTAAGACCGTTAAATGCGCCGCATTTTCTTGGGTGTAAGTCATCAAGAATACAAAAATTCATCTTGTAAACTTTTGCCACCATTTGTGCACTCTGCACTGTTCTTGTGGCAGGAGAAGTGTATATTCTGTCGTTTTTAATTGCGCGGCGCTTTAAGTAATCGCAAATTTTTTCCATTTCCTCTTGTCCTGCGTCGCTTAGAGGAGGGTAATTCTCAACATCAGAGAAACGGAATTCGTCTGAATATATAGTTGCACCGTGGCAAATAAAAGTTATTTTACATTTTCTGCTGAAATACATAAACCTTTTTCCTTTATAAATTATCTTTATCTTTCTTAATTATAACATATTTAAAAGCGTTTTTGTAGTATATTAGAAAAAAATAAGGAGAACATATGAGAGGAAAAGCTTTTAAATTCGGAGATAACATTTCAACAGATCACATTGCACCGGGCAGATTGTTCCATTTACGCTCCAATTTACCTGAATTTGCAAAACACGTTCTTGAAGATGCTGATGAAAATTTTGCAAAACAGATGAATAAAGGAGACTTCGTTGTTGCCGGAAATAACTTTGGTCTGGGCTCCTCTCGCGAACACGCTCCTCAAATTATTAAAATTGCCGGTGTAGGCGCTGTTATTGCAAAATCTTTTGCCAGAATTTTTTACAGAAACGCAATTAACATAGGTCTTTTGGCGATTGAATGCGACACAGACTCAATTAATGCGGGCGACGAATTAGATTTAGACATCGAAAAAGGCGTAATAAATAACCTTACAAACGGAACAATAATTCAGATTGAACCAATTCCGCCTGTAATGGTTAAAATGCTTGCTGACGGCGGATTAGTAGAACATATTAAAAAACACGGTGGGTTTAAGCTGGATGATTAATAAGTCCACTTATCAAAATCTTTAAGAGTTTGAATAGCGTCTTTCACGTCGCGTTTGTCGATTTTGACGTATTCTTTTGTTGAATTATTAAATATACACATGGTTTTCAGGCATTCATCCATAAATTTTTCCACAACAACCTTTTGTGCTTGTTTTTCTTCCGGTGTTAAATTTTTTATTTCTTCTTTATTTTTGTCTTTGTCGTTAGCGTTGTTGTCTGCCGCAGGCTGTGGTATAGCCAAAGTTGCACCATTCATAATATCTTTTTTATAAGTCTGTGCGCCTTTTACGGTTGTTGCGAAATTTTGGTAATGACCATATATCAACACATGATTAAGTTGATATTGAATTTTATTGTGAAAAGTTTCGCTGTCCTGCGGCTTTTGAGATTTTTCACTATAACTGTAGAACAAAGACTTTTTATCTTTATTTAAAAATAAATAGTTGTAAAAATCGTTATTTTGCGCGCCGTCCAAAACTTCTTGAGGAATAGGTTTCGGTCTGTATTTTGGCCAATAAACAGTGTCATCTATCGGTTCACCCGGTATAACCGGCTTTTTAACAGCATAAGAAGGAAGCTTTTCTTCCGCTTGCTGCGGCTGTGTATCTTTCATAAACACATTCAGGCAAATTAAAACAACAACTAAAATTGCAATTATTCCTAAATAAATTTTTATTCTTGTATTCATTAAGTCTTTCTCCTTTAGAAAAAATTATAGTAAAAATCTTTCTAAAATGCAACAATAACTTGACAATAAAATATGTTTGAAGTTTGATAAAAGTAACCCTTAGCCGAAATTTTCGTGCTGGATTTGACGGCTCAAGGCGGCAGGAAAAGTTTTAATCCTGCAAATGTAGAAAAGTAAAAGGAGAAACAAATGCCTACAATTAATCAGCTTGTACGTCGTGAACGTAAAAAGCTTGTTGACAAAACAAAATCTCCGGCATTGATGGATTGTCCTCAAAGACGCGGAGTATGCACAAGGGTTTATACAACAACCCCTAAAAAACCAAACTCAGCACTTAGAAAAGTTGCCAGAGTACGTTTAACAAACGGATTTGAAGTTACTTCATATATCCCAGGTATCGGACACAACTTACAAGAACACAGTGTTGTTCTTATCAGAGGCGGCAGGGTTAAAGACCTTCCGGGTGTTAGATACCACATCGTTAGAGGCACCCTTGACACTGCTGGTGTGGCTAACCGTGCGCAAAGCCGTTCTAAATACGGTGCTAAGAAAAACGCTAAAGGAGGTAAGAAATAATGTCTAGACGTTCTAAACCAGCTAAAAGAATACCTTTAGCAGATCCTATCTATAACAGTGTTGATATTTCTAAATTTATCAACCGCATTATGAGACGCGGAAAGAAATCTCTCGCTGAAAGAATTTTCTATTCTACAATGGAAAGAATTAAAGAAAGAACTAATGAAGATGCTATTGAAATTTTCCAAAAAGCAATGACAAATGCAACTCCGCTTTTGGAAGTAAAAGCTAGACGTATCGGCGGTTCAACTTACCAAGTACCGATTGAAGTTAAAGCTGATAGAGGCTTTGCTCTTGCGTCTTCTGCGATTATTGATGCAGCTAAAAAACGCGGTGGCAAATCATTCGTTGATAAATTAACTAACGAAATTATTGATGCATCAAACGGCTCAGGTGCAGCATGCAAAAAACGCGAAGACACCCACAAAATGGCTGAAGCTAACAAAGCTTTTGCGCATTACAGATACTAATTTATCTTTAATTATACCAAAAGAGACCGGTTATATGCCGGTCTCTTTGTTATTTAGAATGTTTTCAAGATCATTCACAGGGTAAGTTGTGTTTTTTATGTTGTAAAGAGTTGATAATGTACTCAATATTGTCGGACTTATAACCATAGGCGGACATTTAGAAAGATATATGTTCTTAGCGCCCAAATTTTTTAGACTTATCATATTGGATACAGAATTTGCATCGCATTTTGTTAAGAAAAAAGTTACTCTTTCATCGTCAAGCGGCAGCTTTTCTGAAATCTCATGCAGCAAGTTATATGCAAGCGGAAGATTGTTTACAAGATTAATGTAAAGAATATTATCTGCATCATTGTGATATGAAAAAGAAATTACAAATGTTTTTTTAGGCAGAAGCTTTAACAGCTTTGTGAAATATTCGTTTTGTGCTGCCGAATAATTTGACATGCCAATAAAGAAAATATGCTCAATTTCGCCGGATTTAAATTTTTCTGAGATTTTCTCAATTTCAGCCATTAACACATCGTAGTTATATCCAACCTCAATTTGGCCCATTTCACGGCCTTTTGCAAAACCTTTAGCGTCATTGGCAGACTCAATTAAGGGCGTAAAATCATTATCTTTAATCTGAACAACACCCTTTGGCGGCAGTTTTTCTGCTGAAAATAGCCGTCCTCTATACAGATACTCAAGGTTTTGTGCTGAATTTTTAGTTAAAAGTATTGCGCCTGGAAAAGTTGCGAAATCAAGAACGCAATTTTCCATACAATTGCCGTAATGCCCTTTGAAATGGTTAAATTTATTAAAAGCTTCAAATGAGTGCGCTATTAGTAAATCAGAGTGAGAATATATATCAATAGAGGCGTCTTTTGTTGCTTCCAATATATCATAAAGATTTTGGAAATTACGGCCAGATACAAGAATTGCCTTGCCCGGGCGTGTAGATAGTGAAACGCTTTTTTGACTGATTTTTCCGTAAGTTTTAATCTGAAGTTTATTTCTAAGTGAAATAAGTTCTAAGTCTGTTTTAGCCAATTCATCTATCATTTTTTTAATTTTATCAAGTGAAACTCTTGTTTGATTAAGTAAGTTCAAACCTTTCAAAACAGTTATATATGAGGAATTTTCTATAGGTGCATACGATTGTAGCACAATAAGATTGGCGCATACACTTTTTATTACAAGTATAAGAATTTCAGTGATATTTTTTTGCGCAGGTGAAATCTTTTTGTACTTTTCAAGAAAAGCTTTTTCACCTTCTTTTATAATTGCGGCCAGCGTCATTTGAGGCGACAATTTTAGCGCAAATTTTAAATCTTCACACTTTATATCACGTTCATTACAGGTTTTGGTATAAAGCCTTCGAGTTTTTACAAGGTCGGAATAAAGCCCGGAGATTATTTCAAGAAGCTGATCTTGAGTATACTCCTTAGTATTTTCAAGGCTCATTACCCCTTCTATAAGAACATCCTTGTTTTTAAATTGCTGCACGTCCATGCTGCTTAGTTTTAATTCATAAAAGGCTAGTTGTCTTAGAAAAATTAAAATAACTTCCTGTAAAGACGTTATGTCAGGAGAAACTGAACACGCGCCTCTTGACGTACATTCATTAAATTCATAATCACTTGATATAAAGTTGTTGAAAAACATTTTTCACCTATGCATTTTCTTTTATGTAATCAATAATTTTGTCAGACTCATACATTTTGACATCTTTTTCCTTGTCGTGTAAAAAAGGTACTTGGCCTTTACCGCCCAATTCAAGGAGGGCCTCATAATTTTCAGGCTGTCGTACATCGTGTTTATTATAGGCAATATTGTTTTCTTCTAAAAATTCCATAACCTTTTGGCTGTATGGACAACTTTCTAATATATATAAATCTATCATTTAAGCCTCCTTTTTCATTATTATTTTAAACCATTTGTGAGTTTTTAAATTACCTTATTTAATAATATTTTGAACAATATTATTTTAGTTTGCATGAGAAAAATTTTTGTTATAAAATCTCATCATTAAGGAAATTTCTATGAATAAGAAGAATATATTAATAGTTTTTGGCACACGGCCTGAGGTTATAAAGCTTGCTCCGGTTATTTTGGAATTGAGAAAGTACCCGGATAAATATAATGTTATTGTTTGTAACACTGAACAGCAAAAAGAATTATCAAATCAAACACTTTCATATTTTAATTTGAAAGCAGATATTAACCTTGATGTTATGAAACCCAATCAGTCGCTTCTTGAAGTTCAAACAAGGATATTGACGGCTCTGGACAAAGTATTTAAAGAAAATTCTATTGACGCGGTGATTGTTCAAGGTGATACAATGACAGTTTTATGCGGAGCTTTGGCGAGCTATTATAATAAAATTCCAGTCTTTCATGTTGAGGCCGGGCTTCGCTCATATGATATTTATGAGCCGTTTCCGGAAGAAGTTATGCGCCAGATGACAACAAGAATTGCAGCACTGAATTTCGCACCTACAGAAAAAAATAAAGAGGCACTCTTAAAAGAAAATATAACTTCTGATAAGATTTTTACTGTAGGGAATACAGTCATAGACGCTCTTTTCTGCCTTTCTGATGAAACCTTGGAAAAAAGTAAAGAATTCTACAAGGATAATGAAATCGAAATCAACGATAAGCTTGTGCTAATCACAGCACACAGACGTGAAAACCATGGCGAAAGAATTGACAGAATTATAAATGCAATTGAATATCTGGCTAAAAAATATGACGATCATACTTTTGTAATTCCTGTTCACCCGAATCCGAATGTAAAAGACAAAATTCATTCAAGACTTGCGGATTACAAGAACATAAAACTTTTGACTCCGCTTGATTATCCAAACCTTGTGTATTTGATGAAAACCGCAAAATTAATCCTAACCGATTCAGGCGGAATTCAAGAAGAAGCCCCGTCTTTTGGCTGCCCAACCCTTGTTATGAGATATGAAACAGAACGTCAAGAAGGTATTGATGCCGGTGTTTCAATCTTGGTCGGTGCAGATTATGACAAAATAGTTTCGCAAAGCAGCCTTGTTTTATCTAAAACAAAAGAGGAAACTCGTTTAAAAGCTTTAAATCCCTATGGCGATGGAACGTCATCCAAGCAAATCGAACAGATAATAAGACAATATTTTCAATAAAAAAAAAAGCCTCCGCAAATGGAGGCTTTTTACTATCTCATTGTTAACTTTTGAAGATGCCTTATTGTTTCGGCATGAGCACCGTTCCTTTTTAAATACTGCTGTTTAAGTCTGTAATCAATCTTAGCAGCATTCAAAACTTCCATTTTGTAATTTTTATAAAGACGTATTTCGCGGTCTTTTAAATCTTCTTTAAGCGCTGAAACATCCTCTTCTTCGTTTGATTTTTTGAAACTGCTTAAAATCAAGCACAAAAGAACAAATGCAAAAGCTGTCCAGCCCATAGCTTTTTTAGAAAGACTGTCCCCAACTACAACCGGAGCAGAAGCAGGTGTATCGAAAATAATATTAGAATTATTTATATTTTTAGCCTGAATATAGATTTTCACTTCATTATTCTTAGCTTCAACGACTACATTGTTTACATCTTTGGTGTTAATATATCTTGTATCAACAGAATCTGAAGTGGTTGTATTTTTCAAATCAATAATTAATGTGTTTTCATCAGTTACAGTCTTTTTAAGCTTTGTAACTTTATCTGCTCTTAAAATAACATTATAACCTGCTTCGGTGCCTTCAAGAACAACTGAATTCAGGTTATTGTCGGCCGCGCTTGACGGTAATATGCTGAAAATCATTGAAAACATTAAAGTTAAGATTAAGTTTTTCATAGTTCCTCTTTATATCCCTTAAACTACTTCTCATAGTATAGAATATATGTTTTTTAATACAGTTACATCAATCAATAGAGTAAGATTTATCAATCAGTAGATTTATATTTTATGTAAACAAATGTTACGAAATGAGTGCATGCTGAAATTCACAATTTTTTGATTTTTTTATATATATGACACGAGACTAAAAGGAGTATAAAATGACTAATAACATTTTTGCACGTACTTCATCACAACAACAAAACAGAACGACTAATGTAAAATCAAGACCGTCTCAAACAGCCGAAACAGCAGGGTCTTTGGCGTTGAAAGCTGAAAAAAGCTATATAGCAATGAATTCTTATGATACATTTACCCCAAACAGCCCATATTCATTAAATATTGATTTTTCTAATTATGCTAATTATAATTACGGAAATTCAGACAACGGCGGATTTCTAAGCAGTTTTGCAAATGCGGTGGCAGTAATCGGTACAGATTGCGGAGGATTTGCAGGGGCAAGTGCAGGAACGTCTTGTGCTTCATCTTGTTCATCTGGAGGCGGATTTACATCATTTGTATAGAAAAGTTTTTGAAAATAAGAAAAAGAAAATTAACAAGCGGCCGAACAAAGTGCCGCTTTTTTATTGTAAAATTTATTTATGGATACTAAGAAACATTTTGTTTATATTCTTTACACCGAAAATGATACGTACTACTGCGGCTACACCGATGATGTTGAAAAACGTTTCCAAGCACATCTTAACGGCACAGGGGCAAAATATACACGCTCGCATAAGCCTGTAAAGATTGTTTACCAAAAAGAATTTCCCACCAAATCAGAGGCGATGAGTGAAGAATACAGAATAAAACATTTATCAAGAGCAGAGAAAATTAAGTTGATTAATGTTACAAAAAGTTAACATTAGCATTAAAAAATTAAATATTTAGCGAATAAATGCCGACATAACCATTAGATGTAACTATAAAGGGAATTTAAAAATGGGAATGTCTGCGGCGCAAGCCAGGTTATTATACATAACATCACAACTCAACAACCTTTCATTGCAAGGTCAGGATGTTTCTAATTCAAAAATTCGCCTTTCAATGGATTCAGAAGCATTGCAGGATAAATATACCGAAGCTTTAAATAATAGCCAACTTTATGTTACAAATAATATTTTCTCAGCCACAGGCACAACAAAAACAAATGAAAGAATTACTCTTGCAAATTTAGCTGAACAAGACCTGCTTGTATATAACGGCTCAAAAATCCTCGGTTACAGCTACCAGGAAGTTGATACCGGCGAAACTAAAAAAGTATTAATTGGTTACGAAAAAGATTATTCAAAACCTATTTACGCAAAGAAACAAGAAACCAGTACATTTCGTTCTGCATCAACATCTGCTGATGTTATCGGCAGTGAAGACTTAACAACAATGAAATCCACAGTAAACGGTATTCAAGAAACATACGGACTTACTGATGATGACATTAGCGTCGTATCTTATACATCTAACATTAACGGCGCAGAAAAAACTATAAATTCAATCTCAATAAATTCCGAAAACGGCTTAGTTGCAGCTTTAAATACATTATTTACGGATCCTGCTGCAAGAAAACAAAATTACGTATTAAATTTTCCGGAAGGCACTGTAATAGATTTCAGCAGACTGAATCCAACAGGCGATTGGCCCGGTATTCCGCAATTTCAAGGCGTATTTGATGGCAACGGTACAACAATTGCAAATATTACAGGAACACAAGGCTTATTCCAGGATCTTTACGGGACAGTGAAAAACCTTAACCTTGATAATGTTAACGTTTCAGCAGAAACTGATATTATCGGCGGTATGGCAGGCTACCTAGCAAACGGTGGTAAAATCGAAAACTGTAATGTTACAAATGCAAGCATTAATTGTACATTAGAGCCAGACACTGAATATCTTGAAGGTTATTATCCTGAAAGAGCGGGTGTAGGCGGCCTGGTTGGACTTAGCAACGGCAACATCGAAAACTGTTCAGCACAAGGGACAATAAATGTGCCAAATGCAGATGACAGCTTCGGCTATATCGGCGGCTTTATAGGTGCAAACGTTAACCCGCTGAAAGGCGAAAGTGTTATTTCTAACTGCTATTCAGATGTAAATATTGTTTTATCAAACAATAAAGATTATTCTAATTCAATAAACGGATTTATCGGTGATGACAGCCACGAAACAACTATTAAAAACTGTGTTTCATTAGGTTCAATAACTACAGCAGACGGCTCTGTTATTAACGGTTCAGATTTGGCTAACTGGGGACCCGTTCTTGAATCTGATTTGACAAACTTTATCGCGCTTGATACAAGAAACAACGATAACATAATAGTTTACAAAAACAGTACAAGCGGCAAATGGTCAGTTGGAGATGACAGCGGAAATATGTCAGTAAATGCCGTCTCTAACGGTACACCGGTTTGGTTAAATCCTGGAAATACCGGATATTCAGACCAAGCTCAGTCAACTGCACAAGCAAACAATATACCTGTTTTAAATTTAACTGCACTCCAAGCCAAAGGACTTGCACAAGAAGAAACCAGATGGGTTGATGATACAGATACTATTGTTGATTATGAAAACGGTGATCCTATCTATGCTGATGTACCGATTATGGAGACTAAGCTTGTTGAAGATCCGGATTTTGACAGTATTACATCAGCAGAACTCGAAAAAGGTTTAAGAGACGGAACTTACTCTCTTGTTAAAAAAGCCGACGAAAATTCCACTCAAACTCAAAAAATTAACGGTATGGATTTTGAAATTGTAAGCTGGCAGACTTGCACAATTATCGTCGACAAACAAGACGAAGCTAAGCTAGCTAAAGCAGAAGCTGAATACAACAAAGGTATGGAAGAAATTCAAGCTGAAGATAAAAGATTTGAAATCGACCAAAAGAAAATCGATACTCAATACAAAGCCCTTCAAGCTGAAGAAGAAAGTATTAAATCAGTTCTATCCAAAAACGTTGAACGCTCATTTAAAGCATTCGGTTAATTTAAGGAAAAACAATGACATCAATAACTAACTTAAAACTGAATAACAACGCAGTACAAAACGAGGTTTCTGAAAACAAAAAAGTTGAAATCATCGAGCAGCAAGGCGGTACGGCAATTGAATTTCCTAATTTAACGACAAGATTTGGGGCATCAACTTATGTACCGACATTGGTTTTTACAGATGATGTAATTTCCGGCAATGTTGAAAACGAAATTCAAAAAATTTCTAATGTACAAGAACAGATTGAAACTATTGTAAAAGCTAACAGTCAAGCATCTGTATTGAATTTATCCGAAGCAAATCTATTTAGCACAGCCTCAACTGTTTCATCTGCAAAAACTATAAGCTTTACCGCTTACACCGGTGCTTCAACAAATTACAATGAAAAAACCGACATATCAAGCGCAATGGATAATTTTCAGCCTGACATTACTTCATCAATAAGTGAAGCTGAACAGAAAAAAATATTTCAAACAGGTATGCAAACCCTTGCAGACTGGATTGACAACTATATTGCCAACTATAACACTGTTTTGGCAGAAGGACGCGCACGCCAAGACGCTGAAACAAAAATATCTTTCTTGCTTGAAATCAGAAAAGCAATTGAAAATTGTGATTTTCCTGTAGGTTTTGCACCTCAAGAGACGAATTACGATGAAAACGGTAATGCAACCGGTATGGCTCTTGGCTGTTATCAATGGGGTTATATTCCCGGTGAATATTTAAATCCGCAAAATACAGCTTACGTTGACAGAGGCGCTGAACACGATTACAACCGTTCTATATTGCTTAACACTGACTACTTCGCATTTCAAAGACAATACACAAATGAATACGATGCTGTGAATGCATTTTTGAACGGTAATGCAACTTACCTTGATGTAGCTTTTGCAAATGATGAAACATATTATAAATACACTGGCGCATGTTTAGCTGCAACATTAATCCATGAATTCGTGCACTCAACACACATAAGCAACGAAGCTGTTACATATTTCATTTGTGAAGTTATTGAGGATGATTTTGCCAATATGCAGGTAGGAACTACTTACAGCAACAACGCTGTAAATGCAGTTAATCTGCTTGGTATAAACTTAAACACAATGAAATACAGCGACTTGTATACTCCATATACTTTGACAAACAAAGATGGTACATCTCAAGTCAGCTATTTTTCAATGGGGCACAACCTTGGCGATATAAATGAAATAGCAGCTCACGGGCATCAAAACAATTTGGCACATACCGACACTTACACAAACATGTCCGGCGGAAATACAGTTTCATACGACAAGCAAGAGCTTCTCAATTTTGTAGTTAATGCTTAAATATTGTCGCTATTGGATTTTTTGCGTTCTTTTTCAAGGCGTTTTTGTTCTTTAGCCTCAGCGCGGGCTTTTGCTTTTGCCTCTTTTTCTGAACGTTTTTGAAGCTGCTTAGCTTTTAATTCTTCATACTTTTGTACACTGTCATTTGTTGAGGTTGTACCGTTTATGCGATTAAGCATGTTGTAATCCTGCTTTTGCTCTTTGTAATTGGTGTTTAATTCTTTAATAGTCTCTTTATATTCGTTTTTCAATTCTTTTAATTTTGCTTTTTCTGCTTCTTTTTTAGCCTTAGCGTCCAGCTTGTCTTCATGTTTAGCCTGTTTTTCTTCAATTTTCAGCATTGAAGGCGGAACGACACCTGATTGAATAATTTTAACACCGTTCATACTGACTTCAACTTCACGATTTGAAAATGATACAAGACGTGTCTGTTCACCCTTATAATCAATACTCCAAAGCCCTAAAAACACAGGGGCTCCACCAGTATAAGCATAAGCAGATGCAACAATTCTATCCGGTTCGTTTATATCAAAACCCAAAGGGTAAATATCCCAGCGATTATCGTCAAGATCCACGTTTTTGTATTCTTTACAATAATAAACAACCGCATCACGCAATGCTTCAAGCCTAAATGAAGTTTTCATGGTAAAGTCGTAAACAATTGCATCAGTTTTCCAAATTCCGTCAGAACTGCTTCCTGTTTTTTCTTTTACTAACAGAAGCGTCCCATCACTTGAAAAATCAACAGGAGTAAGTGTTCTAAAGGCTGTTTTTGTGTCGAAAGATTTTTCTGTCGACAAAATCGGAGTTTGCAATCTGTGCATAATATTTGCTTTTAAGATTTTATTCAAAGCTGTTTCGTTGCTGTCAAGAGGGATTACAAATAAATCGCACGCTACGGTATCTTGATTTGGGTAGTAATAAAGAGCAGGATAAACCATTATTGAATAGTCCGGAGCAACTATCCCTTGTGCATTTTGTGAGCGGCGGGTCTTAAATGTACGGCTCAAAGATATTTCAGGGCTTCCCGGAGGGTTGTTATAACGCACAATTGTGTAATCCGGCTGCGGAATATATTTCATATCAGCGGCCTTTTGGGGTTTCGGAATAGGTATTTCTTCCTGCGCTTTATCTTTTGGAATAGAAAGCATCTCGTATTCCTCGGTCGTCATATATCCCGATGGCGTCATACGGCCTTTTTCGCGTTCATATTCTTCTTTGACTTCTTGCTTTTGAACGTTATGGATATATTTCATTTCTTTAGCACGCGCATCTTTGCTAAGAGCAAATGCACGTGCATGCAAACTTAAGGCTACTATGCAAGAGAACACAATTGCTAAAACGCCTTTATACATTCTATACAAGTCCCTCTTTCATAGCCATTGCAATAGCTTTGGAACGAGACCCTACGTATAATTTCTGCAAAATACTGTGAACATGTGTCTTTGTGGTAGAAAGACTGATCACAAGGTTTTCTGCGATCTGTGGATTTGTAAGCCCGTCAACAATTAAAGCAAGCACTTCCATTTCACGCTCAGTCAGTCCGTATAAGTTTTTACCAAGCTTGTAATTAATTTCCCCGCGGCGTTGAGGTGTTTCACTTCCGCGTCTAATGTTGGTCAAAACGACCTTTGCTATGGCAGGATCAAGCCAGCCTGCGCCTTCGCTTACAGCAATCACCGCAGATACAGTCTGTTCGGCTGTTGCACCTTTGGTTATGTAGCCATCAGCTCCGGCCTTAAATGAGTCAAATATGTCATTTTCATCTTCACGTGAGGTGTACATCAAAACTTTTATTTTACTGTTTGCACTTTTGATTTTTCGTGTGGCTTCAATGCCGTCTATAGTCGGAAGCCCTATATCCATAATCACAACATCCGGAGTAAGTTCAAGGGCTTTATCAACACCTTCTTGTCCGTCTGCTGACATATCTGCAATTTCAATGTTCGGATTTTTGCCTAAAATTACAGAAAGTCCGACTCTTGCCATATCGTGATCTTCTACAATTAAAACCCTAACCATTTACAACCTGTCTTTCTTGTTTGACTACATTTGTTAAGAGGAAAGAAAACTCGCTGCCCTTATTAAGCCTGCTGTTAACCCAGATTTTGCCACCGTGTGCTTCTATAATCTGTCTTGAGAGGTAAAGTCCCAATCCTGTTCCTGTAGAGCGCTTGCGGCTTGTTCCCTGTGAAAATCTCATAAACAAATGCGGAATATCACTTTTGGGAATTCCATTTCCATTGTCTTCGACAGAGAAAATCAAATCACCGTTTTGAGCTTTTGCCAGCACTGAAATTTTTCCGCCCTTATTAGTATAGTTTACCGCATTTCCGCAAAGATTTGTAATTACTCTTTTTAATTCGGCTTTATCTGCCGTAATTTCAAGCTTTTCATCAAAATCACAGTTTAATTCAAAATCTATATTTTTAGAATTTGCAAGTTGCTTTAATTCATCACAGCACTGCTTGATAAGCGGTTTTACAGCAAAAACAGTCTTGCAAAGTTCTAATTTGCCGCTTTCAAAACGATAAACTTCTAATAACGCATTAACAAGTCCCAACAAGTCTTCATTGCTTTGAAGCATTGTTGAAAGAAGCACTTTCTGCTTGTCTTCAAGAGCGCCAAGCGAGCCGTCAAGAAAGAATTTCAATGTTTGGATTGCGGCCAAAAGCGGAGTTCTTAAATCATGCGTCAGGGTAGCAATGAAATCATCTCTCAATCTTTCAGTTTCTTTTTGTGTACTTACATCTCTGATTACCCCGACAAATTTTTCAGGCTCAGAGCCGGCTTCATCAATAATAGAGGCAAAATTAATCTCAACCGGAGTTTTTGTATCGCCCAAAGTATTTAAAATATAGCAATCTTTCAAGAGAATTTCAGAATTATCGATGTCCAGTCCAAAGATATTTCCGCTTTTATTATCGGCGGCAATATTTTCGTATTTGTCGTCAATGTAGGCAATTTGCTGAAATTTCTTTTTAATTAACGCGCTTTCAGAAAGCCCTGTCATATTTTCACAAGCCGGATTTACCTGTTCAATATTACCTTTTTTATCAAGTATGATAATTCCATCTGCACAAAAATTGATTATGCTGCTAAGCTTTTGATTAGCAAGCGAGAGGTCTTTTGTACGCTCTGCAACGAGTTTTTCTAAATCATTAGAGTAAATTTCAAGCTGTTTTTTTGCCTGCTCTAATTCCTCAATCTTGCAGCGCAAATCAGACAAAAGATGACTTCTTTCAATCCCGTTTTTTATGTCATTAATGAGGCTGTCATTGTCCCAAGGTTTTTCAATATATTTATAAAGACCTATTTCATTAATTGCTTTTATAGCATTTTCCTTATCAGCGTAACCCGTTAATAAAATCATGCTGACTTCCGGATAAAGTTTTTTCGCCTCACGAAGAAACTCCAAACCGTTCATATCAGGCATTAAGAAATCAGAAATAATTAAATCAGGGGTATCTGTCTTTAAATATTCAAGTGCATCCTTGGGGCTGTTAAAAAACTGCCCGTTATCAAATCCCTCAACTTTTAAAAGCGTGCGAAAAGCTGAGGTAACTATTTTTTCATCGTCCACAATTATAATTTTACTGTTATTCATACCACTATAATAAGCTATTTTTGCAATACAGACAAATTCTTTACAAATTCGCAATATAAGTATATTAAAAAAGGCGGAATTAGTAATTTTACTTACGAAATCCGCCCATAAGCTGAGGTCAGCAGCTTTAAAAATTATTTGTTGTATGAATGCTGCACATACTGCCTTGTCATAAGTTCTCTGTCTAAATGGTATAAAGCAGCTTTTTCATCACCGAACATTTTAAGCTTTTTGATAATATCATCCACATTAGCTTCTTCTTCAACCTGTTCAGAGATGTACCAGTTAATGAAGTATCTGGTGGCTAAATCGCATTCATCATCCGTCATATTGGCAACACGGTTAATGCTTTCTGTAAC
Organism: uncultured bacterium; assembly: GCA_900554095.1. Lineage (GTDB taxonomy): Bacteria > Cyanobacteriota > Vampirovibrionia > Gastranaerophilales > Gastranaerophilaceae > Scatenecus. Next base: position 7,594 of record USGC01000008.1, on the reverse strand, counting down.
ATATTTTTCGTGTTCATATATTTTTTCAAATATTTCAAGCGGGGACGTAAGGTTATTTTCAGGAGCATTTATCTGCATTAAATTAACTTTTCCCTGTCTTTCGATAATATAATCAAATAAAATCATCCCGTGATCTACTTCTTCGCGAGCCTGAACCTTACACCAATTGGAAAAACCTTTAAGACCAATTTCGTCAAAATAAGCACCCATAAGAAGGTACAAATAAGCGGAATAAAATTCTTTGTTAATTTGCTCATTAAGTATGTTTTCAATTTTCTCACTAATCACTTTCGCCCTCCCATAGTCCGTGTAAATTACAAAATTCAATAGCTTTCATTTTACCGATTTTCTTTTCAAGAAGCATTTTAGCTTCCTGTCCTGGATGAAGATACTGAAGTTGAACGTGGTTTTTATCTTCAGAAATTGTTTCTATAAACATTATGTAATGATCATCGTTCATAGGGTGAAGAACAGTACCGACTTGGACAATGTCTTTGCCATTATCAGATATAAATACAGGTATATGTTTTTCTTGCATTTCTTCCTGAGTTTTGCCTTTAACAAGCTGCATAGGCTGACCGCAGCAAACAAGCTCACCTTCGCCTGCAAGAATTACCTGAACAAGATTGCCGCAAATTTCGCACCTGTAAAGGTCCAATCTTTCTGTCATAAGAAATCTCCTTTCTCACAACAGAATAAATTTAAGTCATGTTAAAAACATTGGCCTGCCGGGCAGTTTTTTGAATAAAACTGTTTTAAAATAATCTTTCATGATAAATAATTTTAGTTAGTTAAATGTTTGACAGATTTAGTTTTATATGCTATAATTGTAGCATAAAGAGTAAGGTAAGAATTTTATTTAAAATTCGAGCCTTACTCTTTTTTTTTACATAAGCCGAAATAAGGAGAACAAAATGAAAAAATTGAAAGACAAAATTTTAGCATCACTGGACAACAGACAACAATTAGAAAAACTTTTAAATGAGTTGTCAAAATACCAACAGGTACTACAAAAAAATTATTCTAATCCTGTATTTTCCAAAAACTTTAAAAAAAGAATATTGAATTCATATGATGATTTACAGAATTTAGGTAAATCTATGTATCGCTTAAGCAGTTTTTTACAGCACAATAACATTGAAAATGCTGAAAAAGAAAAAGAAAATGTTAAAAATTTAGTACTTAAAGGTGGAATTTCTAACACTCGCTACATATGGCATTCTGAAAACGGTGAAAGTACTTGTGATGAATGTATGGCACTTGATGGGCAAGAATTCGATTTCTATGACGAAGTTCCAGAAAGACCACACCCTAACTGTAAATGTTATATTGAAATTGTTGATAACAAAGAAGCCGCGCCTCAAAAGCCAGAAGATTTAGAGGAAGAATGCGACTGCTGGAAATGGGAAGAAGAATTTAATCAATTAATAGACCAATTTAAAACATTGAAAGAAGTTGCGTCTATTTACATGGCAAAGATTGACAATATATCTCGTTATGATTTGCCAATATCAATAATGCAAACAGGCGACTCAATATTGCATGAATGGAAAGACGTTGGCGGGTTTGTGAGTGATTTAGCCAGAAACTTCGAAGAATCCAGAAATAATATATTTGAAAATTCAGATAAATATTATCATGCAAAAGCATTTTGTGAAGTAGCACAAAGAGAAAGTGAAATAAGCAATATATTGGCAATGGGTGTAGGTTATTTCAGAGAGGCTACCCAATGGGTCGATAATTTAGTAATAAAACAAAAAACTTGGGAAGAAGCTTGTGAGGAATATCTGGCTGATACTCATGCTAATAAACAAGGCCTAGAATTAGGCAAACAAAACCCAAATGAAGACTGTGCGATTATTATAAAAAGTGTTTGGCCCAAAATAATTAGAAAAAATTAATTTGTGGTATAATAATTGCATGAAAACATTCAAAGAAAAATTAATATTAACTCTAAAAATAATTTTTTCAGTAATACTAAATAGCATACTAGTTGGGTCTTATCTTTTTTATGTCATTTTATCTCATAAAGATCCCCAGGTGCACATGGTTCGTGGTGTGGCTTTATTTATGTTAATGTATGATCTTCTATTGTTTTTGTATAGCAACTGGGCAATATGGACAAAAGGTGTTTTAAAAAAAATATTACTGATACTTATTCTGCTTTGCACTATGGGTGGTTTTGTCGACTTAACTTGGTCTTAGTAATAAGTATTATGCAAATAATTTTATTTTTGTGTTATGATAAAATCGGCCGTGCTCCACGGGGAAGTGCAATCCCTCGACCGGAAGTTTATGCCGGGTGCAGAGCCTGTTGTGAGGGTTCTCAGGGCTTGGTAAAAGTTAATATTTTTGTTGACGTTTAAAGTTTAGGCGGCGTAAAATATCGAACCGTGTCAGGATGGAAACATAGCAGCACTAAGATAACCTTTGCGGGTGTTTGAATTTTAAAAAGAGAAAATATTTACCGATACTGTGTCATGCGAATTCGATAGACAGAGGCACGGCTTTTTATTTATTTCAACTCTTTATCAATAATATATCTTGGGCGGCCTTTTACCTCAAGGAATATTTGACCGATGTATTCGCCTATTGTGCCAAGGCAGAAAAGCTCTATTCCTCCAAAAAAGCAACTCATTATTAAATCAATTACCCAGTCATGCTGAAAGTGTGCAAAAAAGATTTTATTGCACACCGCTATAGAACCCATTATTATACTTACAATTGTCATGCAGATACCAAATACAGAAACTATTCGCAAAGGAATTACACTGTATGACGTTATTCCGTTAAGCGCAAGTGAGCTTAGATTAAATAAATTAAACTTCGAACGCCCTACAAGGCGCGGCTTTACATCAAATTTCACATATGAAGTTTTGAACCCCACATCATTGAAAAATCCTCTCAAAAAAAGTTCGCGCTCATTAAATTTGCTTATAATATCAAGCGCGTTAGAGCTTACCAGCCTAAAGTCAGAATGGTTTGGCGGAATATTTGCACCTAAGATATTCATAATTTTATAAAACATTATTGCTGTAAGTTTTTTAAAAATAGTATCAGTTTTCCTGTCGTTTCTTATACCTGAAACAACGTCATATCCTTGCATATATTTATCAACAAAGGTTTCAATTATCCATTCATCTTGCTGCAAATCAGCATCTATAGAAACAACGCAGTCGCAGCCTATTCGCTTAACGGCTTCAAGTCCTGCTATGATTGCTTTTTGATTACCAAAATTCTTTATAAATTTCTGGCCCTTGACTAGAGGATTAAGGCGGTGCATACGCTCTATAATTGCCCAAGTCCGGTCTTGCGAACCATCGTCGATGAAGTACATATAACTGTCTTTTCTGATTTTATTCAGCCTAATAAGGTGATTTAAAACTGCAAAAAGCTTTTGTGCTGTATTTTCAACACACAATTCTTCATTATAACATGGTATAATAATCGCTAATTTTGGGATATTCATTACTTAATTCTCATCTTCCTTTAAATACTTTTTTATAATATAATATATACAGAATAAGTGCAAGGGAAAATTTAAATGTTTGATAAAAAATTTATACTCAACGCAGATGACTTTGGCATGTCAAAAGATTTTAACAGAGCTGTTTTGTATGGTTATAATAACGGATTTTTAAAAAGCACTAGTATCTGTGCAAATGGAGAAGCTTTTGAGAATGCTATAAATGAAGTCCTTCCGGAATGTCCGGATTTGGGCTTAGGTGTCCATCTAAACATTATAGAAGGGAAATCGCTCACTAACTGCGACATGCTTACTGATCGCAACGGTCAATTTAATAACGGATACATTTCACTTATTCTAAAATCAAATAATAAAGAATTTTTAAAGCAGACAGAAAAGGAGTTCCGTGCACAGATTGAGAAAGTTTTAAAATTTGCAAAACCTGATCACATCGATTCTCATGTACACACTCATGCAATACCAAACCTATTTAAAATAGCAGTACGACTTGCAAAAGAATATGAAATTCCTTTTATTCGCACACAGCATGAAGAAATGTATTTTATTCCGGATGTTTTAAAGCACTTAAACATTAAATATCCGCCAAATATCTTAAAAATATTTTTGTTGAATTACTTTACTAAATTAAACCTTAAAACACTTGAAAATACAGGAATAAAAACGAACAAGTATCTTCTTGGAGTTGGGTATACGGGGCTTATGGATGATATGACTATTGAATATGGTCTTAGCGCGCTGCCGGAGGAAAACCTTATTTCAGAAGCACTAATTCACCCTTGCAAATACAATAACAATAGAAAAAATCAACACTTAACAGAATTTCTCATAACACAAAACAAAACACTGGAAGATAAAATCCACAGACTTGGATTTGAAATTACAAACTACAAAAACATAAAATGAAAAAGATTACATCAATTATATTTATTCTGATATTCTTTGCGCTGTTTTGCGTATTTGAATTTATTGAGCATAGCGGGAATCACGTTTTGAAAGTATTTTCGCCGACAGTTATCGGAGTTGACTTTAATAACAATGATAAGATTGATGAAAATGAGACCATTTGTATTCCGGATGTTGAAAGTTTTACTGCAAATATTCCGCTTAACCCGGTAAACACAGCGAAATCTATGAATATATCCTTAGCTGATAGCCTTTCTGCCGGATATCTTGCTGATGAGTTTGCTAACAAAACTCTTTTAAATAAGAAAGTTAAACTTAGACTTACAAGTAAGCGCACGACTGATTGTCGTTTTGCTGAAATTTACATTAATAATGAAAAATATTCAGATAAGCTTTTAAATTCAGGTTTCGGTATAAAAGGTACAAAGCCCTTTAATCAGACTTTGTTCAATTCAAATTTGGAAAAAGCCAGAAAGCTTAATTTAGTCATTTTGAACCGAAAAAGCAACAAATATCACACTCTCGATTGCAAATTCGGATTAAAATCCAGTGATTTTATAATCCTGCCATTGGAAGATGCAAAGATTTACGAAAAATGCCGCTATTGTTTCAACAAGAAATTAAAGCGCAAAACTCCGGAAAAACAGAAAGTCAAAGTTTATCCAGAAGTTTTGAAAAAAGAGGATATTGTATTTATATTAACTGACTATACAAGGCATATAAAACCGGACAGAAGTTGCTCAAACATTGCCTGCAAAGAATTTGTGAGGTTAATTAATGAGACAAATTCAACACTTGATATTGCACTTTATGGCTGGGACAACATTCCTGATGTAATTGAGGCGATCAATCGTGCCCGAAACCGCGGAGTAACAATTAGAATAATATATGACAGCAATACGAATTACTATCCTGAAACTGATAACTTTGTAAAAAGCATAGAAAATAGACGCTCAGACGAAATTGAGAATTACAAAGCTTTGACCGCAATTATTATGCATAACAAATTTGCGGTTTCTGATGAAGAAACTCTCTATACAGGCTCAATGAATTTTTCGAGAACAGGCTTTAGCGGTTTTAATGCAAACAATATTGTTATTATAAAGTCAAAAGAAATTGCTAAACTTTACACCGAAGAATTCAATCAGATGTACAGCGGGAAGTTTCACACGCTTAAAAAGAAAAACTCTTCTGTGAATTCTTTTAGCATAAACGATACAAAAATCAGCGTTTACTTTTCGCCGCAAGATAAAACAATTACAAATGCAATCTTGCCCTTAATAAACAATGCGCAAAAGTATATTTATGTCCCGGCATTTATAATTACGCACAAAGATTTTACAGACGCCTTGATAAGAGCGAAAAAGCGCGGCGTTGATGTTAAAATAATACTTGATGCCACAAGCACTCGGACAAGAAATTCAACTCATACAATTTTTAGAAATGCAGGGCTTTTATTAAAGACAGAAAACTATGCAGGAAAAGTGCACTCAAAATCAATGATAATTGACGATCGCTACGTAGTTACGGGTTCAATGAATTTTTCTAACAGCGGAGAAAACAAAAACGATGAAAATTGTTTAATCATTGAAAATGAAGATATTGCAAAGTTTTACCGCGGATATTTCGAATATTTGTGGAATAAAATTCCAAACTACTGGCTCACTCACAGTGTTAGCGCCGAAAGTAAATATTCAATCGGTTCTTGCTCAGACGGACTTGACAACGACTTTGACGGAAAGATAGATGAAGCTGATGAAGGCTGTAAATCTAATAAATAATATCTGCTATTGACAAATTCTAAAAAATAGTACATAATAAATATATATTGGAGGTTTAAATGAGCTTTAAAGACTACAATCTAATCAGCCCCCCCCCCCATAAAACCCAAGCGGGATAAGGCTTTTCAGAATTCATTCACTTTAGCTGAAGGTGCTACGCACGTGGATATACTTAGAAATTATAGAAGTAATGCCTTTACTTTAGCTGAAGTCTTGATTACTCTCGGCATTATTGGGGTTGTCGCCGCGATGACAATGCCAACTCTTATGACAAAGTATCGAAAGCATGTAGCCGCAAACAGAGCCAAGCAAGTCTACACTGAATTGTCTCAAGTTCTTCAGCTTGCGCGTGTAAAGTATGGAGATATGGATTCTTGGGACTTTACAAGCCGCGATACGGTAAAGAAATATATTCTTGAATTCTACAAAGGCCTGACGCTTTGCCAGGAACCTAATGGTGTCCAGATAAGCAAGCGCTGCGGAATGTCGATTTCCGGTAATAATCCTATTTATGCAACCTCGCGCGGGGAAGGAATTTCGTTTAGTGCTAACAATACCAGCAGAAAAAGCATAAATATTTTTGTTGATACAGACGCAGGAAATGGTAAAAACCGCCTAGGTACAGACGTTTTTTATTTTGAAATGAAAAACAATCGATTGATGCCATATGGCTGGAAAGATGAAATAACACGCGATGAAATAAAAAACGGATATTACGTCGAGGGTGCCAATAAACAAATTGCTTGTAAAAATGAGCATATAGATGGCGGCTACCAGCGCAATGCCTGCACATCATTATTAATGTTCGATGGGTGGGAATTTAAAGACGATTATCCGTGGTAACTGTGTCGCCCCCAGGTTGTTCTTTGGGGCTAGGAAGTATGTTTTCTAAACAGGCTTCAAAAAGGTAACAAATTTATCGCCATATTGCTTTTGTTTAAGAACTTCAAACCCGTTGAAATCAACATTAATCACGTGTTCAAGCACAACAATGCCGCAAGCGTATTTTCTAACCGCATTCAGACTTTGTTCATAAATCCCTGAATAATACGGCGGATCAATATAAATGCAGTCGAAAGTCTTATCCAATTTTTGGACGCCTTTGATAGCGTCTGCTTTAATCAGCAAAGGCGATGGGTGGAAGTTTTTAAAATTTTTCTGAATAATAGCGGCGGCTTTAGGGTGTTTTTCAAATGCCGTAACTTCTGAAAATCCTCTCGAAATCGCTTCCAGTGCCATAATGCCTGAACCAGAAAACATGTCTAAAAATGAGTTTCCTTCAAATTTAATCATTGACTGAAGAGTATTAAAAACAGCCATTCTGACCTTTGAAAGTGTTGGTCTTGTGATACTTTCATCAGGTGCTGAAATTTTTTGCCCTTTAAATTTTCCGCCGGTAACGTTCATAAAAAAATTTTATCAT
>USGC01000007.1 GCA_900554095.1 uncultured bacterium | reverse complement strand
GCTGTCGCCGGTCGTGGTCAAAATACCTATAACAAGTAATTCTCTGGTTTTTGTATCCAGGCCTGAGCGAGCATAAAAATCACCAAAGCAAACTTCTGTTAAAAGCCTTGCGGCTTCTTCACCCATGTTATCAGGAAGACCCTTTAAAGCGTCTTTTATTTCATCGCCGTATAAAGGTTTTTGAATTGCTGAACCCTTTGTGAAGCGTTCGTTTTCCTTAACCTGTGCAGCGTTTGGAAGCGGTGTTTTAATTCCGCGTTCTTTAAAGACTTCATTCAAAACAGCTAAAGCATTTAAGGTTTTCGGAAAACCGATAAACGGAGCGCACTGATAAATCGCCTCCCTAACTTCCAAAGGATTGACACCAACATTCAAGGCCGCATTAATATGAGCTTTCAACTGCGGCAAAGTCTGCTGCGTTGTTAAAGACACGACTGTAAGCATTTCACGCGTTTTCATATCAAGTTCACCAATAGTGAAAACTTCACCGAAAATATATTTTTGCAAAATTGCCATCATTTCAGGATCGTCGCCTGTGTTTGTTAAAGCGTCGCCCTTGAACAATTTGTGATAATTTTCTTTACAAATTTCTTCTCTATTCATTTTTTTATCCTTATTATTGATTGCCCCTGCAAATGCTAAATTACATTGAAACACTGACAAAGTCAGGATTAGTGCAAAAAGTTTTTTATACATGTGATACCGCCTTCAGCGCTTGCAAAACATCACTCACAATAAGTTCCTTTGTCAGGTGGTAACGGTTAAGCAAAACATCCATCGGCACTCTGTCTGTAAACTCTTTTTTGCCGCCAAAATTTAGCACTTTCATTTCTGAATTTCCATAGAACCTTGCTATCTTCTCGCCAAAACCGCCGTCAAGAATTCCGTCTTCCAGTGTTATTACTAATTCGTGATTGCTTTTTAAGTTCTCAAGCAGCCCTTCGTCAATACCGGTCATGAATATCGGGTTTATAAGTGTTGCGTCAATATTAAGTTTATTTTTAAGTTCGTCTTTAACTTCCCGGCCAAGCTTAAAGAAATTTCCAAGGCCTAAAATTGCAACTTTTTCGCCTTGTTCAACTACTTTAAACTTGTTTAATATTGAATAATCAGTGTTATCTTCGATACCTGTAGAAACGAATTCACCAAAAGGCACTCTTATTGCAACCGGATATTGATTTTGTTCTACAGACCAGTCAAGCATTTTGAGGTATTCCTCTTTGCAGGTCGGCGCAAGGTAAACAATATTCGGAATATTGCTTATCAAAGAAATATCAAATGAGCCAAGATGAGTAGAATCGCCGTTTGACAAGCCGCCCCAATACACAAGCATAGTCATCGGAGAATTATTCAAGCACAAATCCTGAGATAATTGATCGTATGTTCTTTGGACAAAAGAGCTAAGAATTGCAAGAATTGGTTTTGCCCCGCATTTTGCAAGTGCTGAAGCGTATGCAACAGCGTGTTCTTCCGCAATACCAACATCAGTGTATTGATTTTTCAATTTGTTTCTGAATTCAGGTGTAAATCCATACGCGCCGGGCGTTGCAGGAGAAATCGCAATCACACGTTTGTCTTTGGCGGCCTTGTCGAGAATATAGTCTGTAGTTAAGGTATTATAATTTTCGCTTGAAGCCGCTGGTGCATCATCGGCTTTTTTGTCCAGAGTTCCCGGCAAAATCCAGTGAAATGCTTCTTTGTTTTCTTCAGCAACAGCAAGCCCTTTACCTTTGACTGTGTGCATGTGTACAACAACCGGATGGTTTGTGCCTTTTACTTTTTTAAAAGTTTCGATTAATTTTGCGGTGTCGTTGCCTTCTTCAACATAATAATAATCAAATCCTAATGATTTAAAGAAGTTACATTCAGCATGCCCGTTGGTTTCTCTAAGAAGTTTAAGATTGTCATAAAGTCCGCCTTGGTTTTCGGCGATTGACATGTCGTTATCGTTTATCAGAATAATTATATTGCTGCCTAGAACCGCGGCATTATTAAGCCCTTCATAAGCTTCGCCACCGCTGAGGGAACCGTCTCCGATAAGGGCAATTACATTACCGGTTTCGCCTTTTAAATCTCTGGCTTTAGCAGCCCCGACAGCTAAGCTTACAGAAGTTGAAGTGTGGCCGACTTTAAAAATATCATGCCGGCTTTCTTCCGGCGCAGTGTAACCCGTGAATTTAAGATAATTTTCAGGCTTAAGAAATCCTTCCTTCCGTTCTGTGAGAATTTTATGCGGGTAGCATTGGTGCGAAACATCAAATATAATCTTATCCTGCGGTGAGTCAAAGACATAATGTAAAGCTATTGTTGCTTCAACAATACCTAAATTAGGCCCCAAATGTCCGCCTATTGTGTTAACTTTTTTTATAATAAGTTGTCTCATTTCATCAGCCAACGCCGGAAGTTCCTCTAAAGGCATGTTTTTTAAATCGTCAGGGGTGTTAACTTTTTCTAAAATCATAAATATCTCCTTGTTCAAATTGTTTACTTTTATATTTTAAAACCTGATAGCAGCTATCAGTCAAGAGGTTATGTTAAAATTGTTAAAAAAAACCGGCAAGGAGGTGCCGGTATTAGATTATCTATGAAAGAATTCTTTATTTTTCTATAAGAGTTGGAAATTTTATTAGAGATTAAAACTTTTATGTGATATATAAAATCTTAATATAACTGAAAAATCACGCATTTAGCCTTCAAATTCCTTAATAATATTTCCTATTTAATATTTTACCCAAATGGCTATAAATTTCAATAGATAATTTAAATTTGTAACATTATTTAAAAATTTTGGAAATATAATTAAAAATCCTCAAGTAATCTTGAGGATTTTTTCGTTATACAGTCGATATTATAGTGTGCCTTTATAGCCTAATCCTTTTAGAAATCTTTCGACTTCTTTTTTTGCCTCTGAGACATCTTTTTCTGGAACAGCGACCTTGCCTGACTGTTTATCTTGTTCATTAAGCTTATTCATATAAGCTTCGGCATCGGACTTGTTCTTGAAAGTTCTTAAAGGTCTTGGCGGCAGCCCCATAATAGTATAGTCATAGACTGTATATCCGCCTTTGCCGCCTTCGATACCGTAGTTTTTTAGCCTAGCTGTTTTAAGTCCGTTATCTTTAACAGTACCAGCGTCTACTGTGTAATTATTTTTCGGGCTGTACATTTTGCCGTTAACTTCGATGTCGTGGCGTAATGTAAATTTATCACCAACTCGAAGGTTATGGCCAGGTTTATAGCCGCTGTCTTCATAGACAACCTTGGCAATTTCATTATATTCTTTTGTGCCTGGTGCTACGCCGTATGCGCTTGAGATAATTGCCATCGGATATTCACCTTTTTTAACAGTGTGCGGTGAAGACTTAAACTTAATTTCTTGTCCTTCGACTTTGCGCCCGTAAACCTCTTTTGGTACAATTTGAACATCAGACAAATCTGGTCTTTCACCTGTAGATAAAAGTCTATCAGTTGAGGCTTTTAATGGGCCTTGTTCGCTTTTTCTTAAAGCCATACGGTGTTTTGCTGAGATTATCCTTGCGTTATCAAATTGATTAATGCCTTTATCGTATTTTTTTGAAGCCTTAACAATCGCACCTGGAAGAGCACCGACCATACCAATCAATGCACCCCATCCGATGTTAGCCCATTTAATTGAGTTTTTAGCATTGTTACCGGAGTAATGTTCTTCGCCTGATTTTTCTTTTGTAATTTCTGCTTTGTCATCAACAGTACCTGTAGCTGATTCTGCTGTACCTTTTCCAATTTCAGTTTTTCCGGTCGAAGTACCTGTGCCTTCGACGTCTGAAAGCTCGCCGTGAGCATCTATAATATCTTTTAAAGTTACGTCATCCAGCTGTACTCTGACTGTTTGACCTTGTCCACCTGTAAGTTCGATGTAGCCTTTATAATCTGTTGTACCTGATACATTTACTAAATCATTAAATGTAATCGTTTCTGTAGTAGTCTGTGAACCAATTTTTACAAGCTGACCGTCATCAGTCATCTGCCATACATTTGATGTCAAGTTTACGTCTTTTGAGGCTGATATTGGTACTTGAGTTTCAAATTTAATATTTTCTATGACAACATCGTCGCCTAATGTAATCGGATCAACGAGTTTACCATCCATTATTACGCCTTCTTGTGTCAATTCTACCGGAACGCCTTTGATTGTACCGGTGGCTTTGACATTACTCAAGACACCTGTAGTTGAGCCATCGCCTGTACCGTTTGTAAATTTAACATCTTTGAAGTTTAATTTGCCAAACTCACTCGCTTTAACGGTTAGACTTGTAGCCCAGTTCACAACACCGCTGTATTTACCGTTTTTAAGCAAACTTACAGCTTCAGAACCCAGGGCAAGCGCACCGCCAGCAATACCGGCTTTTCCAAGATCAGCAGCTATTGAACCGGCTCTTATCCAGCCTGTCTTATCTTTTGTAACATCTATACCTGCGGTTTTGAAAGCCTTTCCGGCCTCTTTTCTGCCGCCCCAGGTAGGATTTTTCATATATTTGTTTCTTGCTTCATTTGTAAGAATTCTTTGTTGTTCAAGGTATGCTTTTTCAGCCAGTGAAGTGCTTTTACTTTTCAACTGCTCATCTATTGCAGCAAGCTTTCTGTCATACATTTTTTCGTACAAATCACGCGTAAATGTATCACGATTACCGACACTTGCATTGTAATCAGCCTTATAATATGGATCTTTTTCATCTTCTGTTTTTACATCATGCTCGTTTGCCAAAGCAAGCATTTCTTCTTTATACTTTTGAGCACTGAATTTGTAATGCTTTTTCACAAGTTGACCATTAATCATGACATCTTTTGAAAAATCGCTTTGCTCAGCATCAACTTCAGTTGCGAAGAATTCAGGGAACTCTTGCACCATTTCACGTAAATCATTGTTTAAAATATTATGTTCAAAACCGTCATTTTTATCATATTTTTCTTTTTTATCCCAATGGACAACAGTATTGTCAAATTTTTCTTTTGCTAATGCGTTTGCGACATCTGCGTTTCCTAAAAGTTTTGCAGCAAGTTTGATATTTTGTTGAAACTCTTTATCTTCCTGAACTTTTGCGGCTTTAACATCTTCAATCAACTGTGATTCTAAGGCTTTTGCTTCTTCTGTTTTGCCTTCTTTTTGAAGCTGTTGAATTTGGGCCTTTGTTTCTCTTTCATGGACAGCAGATTTTATAAAGTGTCTGTCTGTAATGACACTTTTCGCCAATTTTTCATACTGCTCATTACCCATGTTCAAAGCTTCATACATTGCCATTTTATGGCTTATTGCTTTCAATTCGTCTTCGGTTATTGCATGGTTTTCTTTTATTGGAAGATCTTGGAACAGCTTTGAATATTCTGCATTGAATCTTTTTTTAGCTAACTCTTTGTCATTTGAATATTCATCATATATTCTGTTATATACTTCATTAAACTTAGCTTTTTCTTTATCATCCAGAACTTCATATAACTTAAATTTTACAGCATCAGGGTTAGATTTGGCTAAATTTTGGTAATATTCCATAAGTTCGGCTTTTTCTTTATTATAAATAGTATCAACTATAATATCCTGAGCCATTTTCTTATCATTTTTAAGATTTTTAAGCCATACTTGTTCTCTTTGAACTGCCATTTTTTCTTGCAGCTCTTTATTACCTGTTAATCTGACATGCTCTAAATTTGGACTTGAGTTTTCCAGTGTAACGCCTTTATCTAAATTTTTAGGAACTGTGCCTTGAGTTTTACTAAAAGCAGAAGGATTTTCTTTTAGCTTTGCGGCAACTCTTGCTGCATAATCCGCATCTTGCCTACACATTTCCTGCATACGCGGAGGTAATGTCGCCCAATTGGCATCTGATATGCCTGCGGGAATAAAATTAGCACACATAGTTTGTCCTTTCTGCATTATAAAAAATGCATTTTATACTTCTCTTATACCTTTTTAAAAAATTTTTTTCATACATAATTGCGTAAAATTTGCTATTTATTTTTAAGTAATTTTTAAAACCCTTGCTATGAGCGCGTTTTAATGGCAAATTTCAACTTTACATTTCTTCATATTTTAGATAACATATAAATATACTATATATATCTTTAGAATACTGGATGTATCAAATGTGAAATTTTGTAAATTTTTTCTGAAAAAGTAACAGTTTTTTATAATTCAGACCGTTTATATAGGTATAAATTATATACAAATAGTGTAATGTGCAAATGAAATAGCGAGGTCGCATATGAGAACATTCAAAAATAAAAGAAAATTGCAAGCGTTGATTTTATCAACGTTATTTGTGCTGCAACAGTCTGCATTTTTCCCGGTATTTGCGTCAACCATTACTGATGGTAACGGAAATCCTATTCTGCCTAACAGCCAAACAGGCAGATACGAAATCAGACCGGATATGTTTAACGGCAAAATCGGATTTAAAGAGTTTCAAAAATTACACCTTTCTGAAGGCGAAATTATGAACTTCATCTTCCAATGGTATCAACAAAAACAGTGGACTGACGGCAATGGAATTACTCATGACTATATAACAGGCGACATCGACACTTTTGTAAACTTTGTTAACAGCCAAGTTAATATTCAAGGTATTGTTAATGCGACCAGAGGCGTAAGTGCCGGATTAAAGAATGACGGCAACCTCGTATTTGTATCTCCGCAAGGCATGGTTGTCGGGGCTTCAGGCGTTTTAAATGTAGGCTCTCTTTCTGTTCTCACTCCTACTAAAGAGCAATTTGATTCTTTAAAAAGCGGCTTAATCACAGCAGATCGTAACGCTGAAGGATTTTCACTCGCAAGAGAAACTGATAAAACTTGGGATTCATCAGTTATTACAACAGGAAACGCCCCTATTCAAATCGATGGTAAAATTATCGCACGAGGTAACGTTGAAATGAATGGAAGCACTGTATCTGTCGGCAGCACAGGCTCTGTAAATGCAGGTGTAAGCAGCGACAGCAGCAACGAATCAAATAAATTAATACTTGATGCAGCTAAAAAAGATGATTTGTTCAACGCCCTTGTAAAAGTTGACAACATGGATACTGGAAATACTTTTTCAAACAGCAACGGCAATATTATAATTACCTCCGCAAAAGGTACAAAAATAGCTCAAGGCGGAGAAGTTAAAAACTTTGCTTCTGCAAGTAATATTACTATAACTAATACAGGAAAAGAAGTTACCCCAAATGTTATTGACGGTGAAACATACGGAGGCGTTGAAGCCGGCATTGAAAACGGAATTAACATAGACGGCGAAGTTTCTAACCCTAACGGCAAATTGACAATCACAAACTCTGCCGGGGCAACAAAAGTCGGCGCTAACGGCGTGCTTAAAAATAAAGGCACCATGACTATTCTTAATAAAGATGCTGCAACAGGTATTACTTTTGCAGGATTAGGCAAAAATACAGGTGATTTAATTGTTACCAACGAAGCTGGTGCGAACGGTATTAATGTTAGCGGCTCAATAGAAAATCTCGACGGAAATTCTACTTATACAAATAAAGCAGGCGCTTTCACCGTCAGTGGTAATTTATCTAATACCGATGATACAATGGACATCATTAGCAACGGCACTGGATTTGAGCTTACAAGAACCGGTACTATTACAAATACCGGCACGCTTAATGTTACTAACACCGGCGCTAACGGTATGAAAATTAATGGTAAAGTTACAAATTC
This sequence comes from uncultured bacterium, assembly GCA_900554095.1. GTDB lineage: Bacteria > Cyanobacteriota > Vampirovibrionia > Gastranaerophilales > Gastranaerophilaceae > Scatenecus. The sequence continues at coordinate 16,395 of USGC01000007.1, read as the reverse complement.
AGTAGAAAACGCTACTTTCACAAATGATGCAGGACAACTTCTTGTCGGCGGCACAATTACGAACAATAATAAAGTTTTATCAATGACTAACAACGGCACCGGCGGGTTTACTGTCAGCGGCAAAATCGTTAACAATGGCACCAAAACTGAATTATATAATACTAAAAATGCACTAACTCTTACCAGCAGTGGAATAATTGAGAATGCTGCTGAGTTAATTTTAGATAACAGCGGCGAAAATGGTATGGGTATTGCAGGTACTATTACTAATACCAACGGCCTCGTATCTTTAAACAATACTAACGGCGGAATTACAGTTGACGGTTCAATTACCAACAACAAAGGAAACTTGAACGCAGTAAATACCGGCGCAAAGGGAATTACCATCAACGGTACTGTTGACAATAAGAATGGGTCTTCTACTTACCGCAATGACGCCGGAGAATTCCTTGTTGCTGGCACTGTTTCTAACGCCGGCGGCACATTATCTATGACTAACAACGGCGTCAAAGACGGAAAAGGCTTAACCGTTAGCGGAACTGTTAAAAATAACGGTACTAAGCTTTCAATGTTAAATACTAACGGAGCTTTGGCGGTTACTAACACGGGTAAAGTCCAAAATACCGGTGAATTAGACATGCGCAATAACGCTTCCGGTACTGGTATCGCTATTGCTGGCAGCGTTACTAACAGCGGGTTGATGAATATTACAAACGAAACCGGTGCTAACGGCCTTTCTATCGCCGGCACTGTTACTAATTCTGCTGCCAATGCAAACATTACTAACAACACTGGCGCTTTAAACATTTCTGGGGAAGTCCTTAACAACGATGAAATTATGACTATTACCAACAACGGCACCGGTGGCTTAGAAGTCAGCGGCAAAGTTACCGGAAAAGGCAGCAAGCTTGCTTTACTCAACACTGGAGGCGCACTAAAGGTTACTAAAACAGGCAATATTACCAATGCTAATGAGCTTTCTATAATTAACAACGGTAAAGGAACCGGTATCGGTATTCACGGTACTGTTACTAACAATGGTAACGCTCAAATTACCAATGAAACAGGCAAAGACGGGCTTGTAATTACAGGCACTGTTACAAATAACACTGGTGATTTAAAAATCAACAACAATACAAATACTTTATTAGTCGACTCTTCAGGACGAGTTAACTCCAACGGCAAATCCGTAACTTTTGAAAACAGCGGTACAAACGGGTTACAGTTCAAAGGCCTTGTAAAACAAACAAACAAAGGCACAGTTAACGTTATCGCTCATAATTCAGACGTAATTATTGGCGATACAACTGATAACAACAATTATATAACCTCTAACGGCACTGTAAATATTGACATTACAGACGGTAATTTATACAACTATGGCGTTGCAAAAACTCTTATCGCAACAACAGAAGGCGCTGATTTAAACGTTAATGTTGTAAACGGCGCTATCGGTAAAGAAATTACCGGATGTGAGGGCGGAGTTTGCACAGGTATCGGCAATGACAGCCGGGATTTGAAACTTTCAATTAACACATCAATTGACGGGATTATCACAGCTATAAGCTCTGGTACAGGCTCTCTTGCTAACATCGCAAGTTTAGACAAAGATATGCATGTTAACCAAATTAAAGCCGACGGCAAAGTTATTCTTCTTGCTGACGTAGCAGATGTAACCCATAAGGGTGAAACCCCATACAGCATTTTGAATTACAGCAAAGACGCTACAAAGCCCAACATCGAAGGCAAAGGCATATCAATTATCGCAAGCGGAAGCATTGGTGAAAAAGAAAATAAACTTACTTTCCGCCAAACAGCCGGAGACTTCAATGACACAGCTTGGAACAATGATAAATTTAATTACAAACCTAACGCTCAATACGGCGTCGATATGCTTGCAATAAAAGACATTAACGTAAAAGGCCTTGATAATGAAGACGGCACAAAAAGTGATACAAACGTTTGTGCAATGGTTTCAAGAGAAGGAAGCATTGACGCTGAATTTTCAGGCGATACATTCATTAACGAAATTACAGCTAAAAACAGAATTGACTTAGTAACCCGCGGGCCTAAAATATATATCGAAAACTTAGGCAAAGTTCCGACCTATGAAGCAACCGGCGATTACTACGGAGATTATACTAACCTTGCGCCTCAAAGAGTTAAAATCACAGCCTTAGACCTTGGAACAGTTGATAATCCAAACTTAGATGCTGATTCTACTATCATAATTAAAAATGGCCAAATCGCAGGTGACGGCTTAGGTAGACCTTCAAAAGACCAAGACCTGACACTTGTTGCAGATAACAGCTACGCCGGCGGATACCACTTCCACGAAGGTAAAGACAGAATGCCAGGCCATTCATATGTAGAAAAAGACACAAATACAAACGTAATTACAAACCCGGACGGCACAACCGATGTATCAATCAGATCACAAGCAGTAAGACCTGACGATGTAACGGATATCGGCGAAGATGCAGGTACTCGTAACTACTATTACGGTAAAGACCAAGGCGACGAAAACGATAATGGAACAGGCAGCGATCAAGGTGATGATCCGAATTATGACGGCAAACAACCTGACGGCACTGATGATGATAACCTAGTAGTGCCAGCACCTGGCGACGATGACGATGATGACGATGGCCCGGTTAACCCTGGCGACGATGACGATGACGACGACGGCCCGGTCAATCCTGGCGACGACGATGACGACAATGGAAACAATAACAACAATGGCGTAACATTCGACGACGCTAAGCAAACTTTCAAAAAAGAATACTCTGATAATTTACAAATTATCGATAAACGTCAATATATGAGATTTGATATCGCTGACAATCCGAACGTAATCGAATTTGAATCAACTCCGGAAGTAAGTTCAATTATCAACATCTCAAGAGGCGGTGTACAACTCGCTCATGACAAAAAACTTAAAGTCGGCGATGTGGTACCGGTTAAAATCAAATACGGTGATCTTGATATAGATGCTAATGTCAAAGTAATTTCCGCAAATGATCACACTGCCGGAGCCGAATTCGTAGACCTAGACCTGGCAACAGCTAACAAGTTATTATACTTAAGCTTAGAGTTGAAAGACCACAGCGAAAACGCAAATGCTAAAATTAACAACAAAAATGTTACAACATATGTTCCAGGACAAGACTAGAAAAATTAAAACTCCCCGTTAAATTCGGGGAGTTTTTTTTATTGTTTAATCAGAAGGAGCAAGACTTATAATTTCAGGGACTTCTATTTTATTTAGCGCAATATCCTTTTTCAACGCATCTATAAATTCTTGTCTGTACAAAAATCCTAAGTGAGAACCATGATCAATTAAAACAGCATTTTTACCACAGCACTGTTTAAGCTGGCGTAACTGATTTGTATTTACAAGATAATCATCTAGTGTATGGTATATCTTGTAATTAGTGTTTGTTCTAAGATAGTCTGCTATTGAATAAAGACTAGTATTAAAATTTAAATCATCTATGGTTTTGTAGTTTCCCGCCAGGAGATATTTCTCGGCGTAATCACGGTAGTTCATATTATTTAAATCTTTATATATCGGGCATTTTGAAGTTTTATTTACGTTTTCCAGGGCGAAAACCAAATCAGACAGCTTTTGGTGCATTATAAAACCTGTTATAAGTTTGCCTTCCTGCTCTGTAAAAGGAAGCGAATCTATTTTCACATCAGGATTTTCATCGCGCTCTTTGTATATTTGCAAAATCTTTGCGGCACATAACGCGACGCGGTTTTTCAAATTCGCTGCATCTTTCTGCCATTCTTCGTTATTTGTATCTATTTGCTTCATTGCATAAAGAAGTTCAATCGGTGGATTTATGGAAATATATTTAGAAATATTTAAAGTATTATTCTCAGCCTCTTTTTGTGCAACAAAAAGCGTCGTCATTGCGCCAAAGGATGTACCGATTAAAACTCTTTCGCCAAACTGATATTTGTGATCGGCTTCAAGAGATTTGATAATCTTAGAGGTTACAATTTTTAAATAATCAGCATCTTGCGAGGGAAGCCCGGGTTTGTAATCAGAAGGCATGCTTTTTACAAATTCCCACTGAAAATGGCTGCCTTGAATAATTACGGAATACCCCTCATCATAAAAAAGTTTTGCAAGCACAACAGAATGGTGTGATGTTATGCCTTCGCCGATTGAGGGGTATATTATAGCTAAAGGTGAATTTTTATCTTTTTGAAGGATATATCTGAATTTGTATTCCTCACGGCCGTTTTCAATTGCGACAGTATCTGTCTTAATCCTTTTTGCAAAACATCTGTTCCAAATAGAAAGATCTGTCCAAATTGAATCGTCTATCCCGGGAAGATCAAACAACGCTGTTCTCATAGCGTCTACAACAGGATTTTGAGGATTATACCCCGGCAAAAGCATATCAGCCATTAACTTTTGTTTTTTATTATCATAACTTTTTAAGATTATATCATCAACAGCGGTTTTTCCTTGCAGAATATCGCTAACTGCAAGTTCTTCACTGTTTTCTTTTTCATCTGTTTTAACCACATTTGCATTTGCTTCAGCCGGCCGCTCCGTTGGAACTACTTTTAAAATAACATCGTTTTCTTCATCATTTAAAGCAATATTATTTTCCGCATTAACTGTTTCATCTACGATTTCGCCGCTTGCTTCCAGGACTTCTTTACGGTCAAGGTTTTCACATTTTATATAATTATGAAGCCCGTAAGCTTTTCTGGCTATGTCATACGGGTCAGCGTAATTTGATTCAACAAGAGTATTAAGCGGCTGCATTTGAGATGTTCTATTGACAAACAAGCCGGCTTTTACCAGCGCCAAAACGGGCGTTGCTATGTAAGAAGAGGGATTTAATGCAGTATCAAGGGCTTTACCAATAAGGCCTCTCGGGCTTGTGGAAGCCAAAATCGGCATAACAAGGTAAGGGCCTTGTTTAATTTTGCATTTTGCCAAAGCCTGATCCATGTCTTCATCAACGGGTTTGATATTAAAAAGGCTTTCAGCCGGATCAAACAACCCGCCAAGACCAATTGTTGTATTTGTCAAAAATCTCAGTGTCTCTTTTCCGGACGCTTTGAAATCACGTTGTAAAAGTGTACTCATTAATCTTATAGGATATTCGATATTGTTTGTTGCTGACTGAATTCTGTCTTGCCCGTACTTTGGCATTACAGAAGCCCATATAATATGAACAGGCCGCAGGGCGTATTTATTTAAAAATGAATTAAAGGAAAACATTTTCCGGTTGAATTTTTCAAACTTATCCGGCCCCAAATATTCGTAAGCATAATCCGGATATTTATTTGCTTCTTGTATAAATTCTTCAGCCTGAACCCGGTTAAAAGATAAACACAGCAGGACTGCTAAAAATGCAAAAGCTTTATTTTTCATAAGTAATTTTCCTGTAGCATAAAATACAAGACCATTATTTTTCAGCCCAAGACAAAATTCATTACTCTACAAGGTATTGTTCATTACGAATTCAAAAATACACTAAAAAAATTCCTCCGCGCGGAGGAATACCCTTACAATTGGTGGTAATTTTTAAATAGTAAATCAAAACTTTTATATTACAAATGTAAGGCATGCCTAACTTTTTGTCAAGACTTATTTACATTAGTTTACATTGCCTGCTCGTGAACTATTTGTACTTTAAAGTATAAGTGCCGTTTAATGCTGTTAATTCTAAAGTTAGGGGCTTTGCATCATAGTCTTGCGGCGGCGGGGTGTAGTGTTTTGCGGATGAAAGCATTGTTTTTGCCGCATTAACCAGTGATTTATCCGCATTATTCTCGTACAATTTTTTATTCTTTAAATTTCCGTGCGAATCTAACACAAATTCTATTTCCAAAGAACCAAACGCCTCTAAATTTTTTGTGTTTAACTTGGACAAAAGAAAGTTTCTCAAACCGCTTTTATAAAACTCTAAGCCTGACACCTGCGATTTATTAACTGCATAAGGCGGCGTATCATCCCAAAATGCGTTAATAGATGGAATATTCTGCACTTTAGTTTTTGTTACTGAAACCTTATTTTGTGAACGTTTTTTGGGCTTAGGGCCCAGAAAAAACAAAAAAGATATCGAAAACATTACGCATATTGAAAAGATTGCAATAGCAAGAATACTTACAGCAGGTTGCCTAGTTAGGCTTTCACCGGATTTTTCCACAGACTTAACGACGGCTTGCGGCGTGAATTCTTCAAAAACATTGTTTCCGCACTCGCAATAGTCGACTTTATCTTTATAAACAGCTTTGCAATCTTTACATCTGAACATAACTATATTTATTATAACACATTATTTCTTAATTTTCACGTTTATTAATTCAAGCATTAATGTTTTGTGCAGCTGCGGTTTTACAGATGCAAGCACGAACGTTGACACAAGCATTGCCGCTGCCAAAATTAGTATTGTATAGAGTATAAAAGATTTATTATTTTTTATCATATTCTTACCCTTTCGTAATCTGAGTAATCTGAAGGCGATGAGTACTGCGTATCATAATCCAGCATAAAACCGCCTTGAAATTTAACTTGTTTTCGTTTTGTATTTTTAGGAAATTTCAATATATCTGATCTTTCGATTTCACGCAAAACCCTTGCTAAATCAGATCTGGCTTCTTCCTCAAATTTAGGATTGTTACAGCTAAAGTTGACATTGTAAATCCGGCCTTGTTCTGTTACCATAAAATTGAATGTAATTAAAGTGCCGATAGGCCCTTCAATTGCTGAACGGTACATGATTTCATTTTGAAGGTCGCTGCGCCATTTGTTCCAGGCAATTCGTTCTTCTCGGCTGTTTTTAATCTTCTCGCCAATCTCAAAAAGCTTTGAATCAATTTCTAATTCATCCATATTAAACAATTTATCACTATAATTCATATTTTCAGAATCAAGCGTCATGTCCTTATTAGAAATCGCGCTCCCATCAATATTAATCTGCATCTCGCGCGACGTTGATGATGAATTGCTGTCAAGCGTAATAGTTGTTTCATGAGTATTTTCGTTGTACTGCGTGTCCAGTGATAAAGGCTTTGAGTCATCGTAAGTTAAAGTAACTTCTTTTGACTTTGGTTTTTGAGCAATTGGTTTTGCTCTGTAGAATTTAACTTTAACTTCGTAATCTGAAATTTTTTTGGTTTTGGGATGAAGGAATTCGTCTTTAATTTTGAAGCCGTAACCTTCGATTACGGCAGGTTTATGCATTACGGGCTGTGCCATGAGCACAGCTATCGTAATTAACAAATATGTTAAGATAAATATTCCTTTTAACTTTTTCATTATTAATCTTAGTCTTTATCAAGCTTAGCAATAAGTTCATCACACGCATATATGTCAAACATTGTTTGAGAAAGCATGAACGTTTCTGCGATTAGCAGTGCTGTAGGCACTAATGCGGCAACAAAGCTTAAGAACAACCCTTGCAAATCCCCGCCAATTTCTGTTGCAAAATACGAGATGTTCATTGTAAATTCAATGAAAATAATTGAACAGCCGATAAATAGAGAACGTGTTCTGTCAGATTCGAGTTTTCTTGTACCTTCAAGCCCGAAGATATTTACGCCGTGTTGTCTGTAATCGCTGAATCCGTCTTGTTTAATTACCTGAGAGCCCTGTATTTTCTTTGTACAGGTAAATGCTGATACAAAAGAAAAGAACGCAAAGATAATTAGAAATGTTGCCAAAACCAAAAATACCGGAGAAAATCTTAATCCTGAAATTCTTATCCAACCTGCGGCTTCAGGAAAACACATCGCCAAGGTGTTTGATACGCCATAGGCAAGGAAAGGTGCAGTTAAAATCCCAATGACAACTTCACCTGTTGACTTTAATTGAAGATTAAATATTCTGTCTTTTATATTTTGAATTTTTGTTTTTGAAAAACTGTTGATAAATCTTTCAATCCACATTCTGTATGACTTTAAGACACTTTCAAAGTCTTCGCGGTACTCGTATTTGTTTAAATTCATCAGCCACTCGTTTGAGTTGTGTCTGTAATACCCGCACCCGATTGCAAGTGCAGTTAATATTCCAGAGAAGAACAACGATATAAATATTGCAAATGTCGTAAAGTCATTCAAATTCATATAATAAATCATATTGATAATATAAATTCCCAGCATAAACACCAGAGACAAAACCAGCATTAACCCTTGTGCAAATTTTGCGGCAGGAGAAGCATGCTTGTTATCGTCAGTCTGCAAGAATAGATAAATACCTTGTTTCAACATTATTGCGGCTGCAAATACAAGAATTGAATACGCTACCCAAACCTTGATGTTTGTCGGCATATGAAGATAATTTGCAGATTCTTGGATTGAAAGCCCCATCAAATAGTTTGAAAGCCCAAACGCACAAAGAATTGAGGCTATGCCCATTGCAACATGCAAAAATATATTTGTACGGAATGTTGAGGCGATTTTATTTTTCAAATCGTTAATTGTGAACGCTACTTGTTTTATAATAGCAACACGTGCTGATTCAATGTCAGCCTTTTGCTTTTCGAGTTTAACCCTTGTAACAGCATTTGTGTCATTGCCGTAAAGCTGCTTCATGTCTTCTTCTGTTAATTCTTCTCTGGCAATTGTTGAGACCGTCTTTTTAACCGGTGCATTTTCAAGGATTTTAATATTAATAAATTCGGGACTTCCGGCAAACATCAATTTGCAAATATTCCCGATTTCGACTTTTTTAATCGGCTTACCCTTAAAAAGTACGCGTTCATTGTGGAATGTATTCATAAGAACGCATTTGCCTTCATTTTGGTCGTACTGCAATGTAAGCAATACATCAAAATCAAGATCAAGTTTAAAATCACAATTCGGATTTGTTCCGATGTTAATAACGTCTTTTTCGTCAAAAACTTTCTCTGCCTTTGATGATGAAACAACTATTGTCATAATATTATCCTCATGTTTTAAATTATCATTATTTTATCTGCCTAAAGCATGGACAAAATTTCTTACAGATTTGTCAATGTTTTGTTCCGGTGAGACTATAAGTTTTTTTTCGCCCAATACGGGTGTAAGCTTTTCTTTTACCATATCTAATTTTTCCGGATGCGCGTACAAAAACATCATAGCAAGTTCAGGTGCATATTTTTTTGTATTTTTAACATTTTGAGGCAATGTATCCCAGTTTAACTGTTTTTCAACAGCGCCCTCGTTTTCCAAATCGCCGATTACAACCACTGCCGGAATATAGCCTTCTTTTTGCATTGTTAAAACGTGTGAAAAGGCTTTTTTCATAGCAGTACCATAGGCTGTTCCGTAATCTTTTGCATCATAAACAGTAAACGCATCAAGAGCTTTAGTTATGCCCGAGTTGTTAAAAGGAGTGCCCTCGTATATCAAGTATGCGTCTTCGGAAACTCGAATTATTTTTATCTGATCTTCCGGATCAAGAAGGTTGCATATTTGACGCAGGGTCTTCTTTTGATCTGCTAAAGCCTTCTGATTTGAAGCTGATGAATCTATCATAAATATTACGGCAGCAGGCTTGAAATCATCAACTTTTACCCTTGAAAGAGCCGACCAAATAAGTTTGGCTGCAACTGAAATAACTACTATTAAAATTCCTAAAATTATAATTCTTCTGTTATTCATAGATATTTTCACACCTTATATTCTTTTTATATAATAGTATCATATTATATTTGTTAAATCAATCTTTTAGAGGAGATTTGCCCTATACGCGGGGTTTGTGATATAATGAACGCGTAGAGGAGAGAGACGATGGAAAAGATAATTGAAATTTTAGCGGTTTTAATAGGTGCATATTTAATAGGTTCAATTCCTACAGGCTACATTATTGTTAAACTTGCAAAAGGCCAAGACATTCGGACAATAGGCTCAGGCTCAACCGGCGCCACTAATGTTAAAAGAGTGATGGGCAAAAAATGGTTTTTCATAACTCTTCTACTCGACGCATTTAAAGGTGCACTGCCTGTTGTTTTAGCCAAAATATTTGCAACAACTTTCACAGGTATAGGACTTTTGCCGGTGCTTGCGGCAATAGCGGTAATTCTCGGGCATAGCAAATCAATATTTCTAAAATTCACCGGCGGAAAATCTGTTGCCTCTGGTGTAGGTACAATTTTAGCGCTAAATTGGATTGTAGGGCTGATTATCGCGGCAATTTGGGGTGTTATAACTTACACATCAAAATACGTTTCACTAGGCTCGATAATTGCTCTTGCGATTTCTCCACTGTTAATGTATTTATTCCATCAACCGGCGGCCTACATTGCATATTGTGCACTTGGAGCAATTTATATCATCTACCTTCACCGCTCAAACATTCAACGCTTAATTAAAGGTGAAGAAAACAAAGTTAGAGAATAAATCTAACCTTTAATCATCTTCTCGAAAATATTGCTGCCAGTCATTGTCGGAGGAACAGTCATCTTTTCAGAAGTCTGCGCCTGAGTTAAGGCAGGGTTAACGTTGTATGACTTAATCGAACGTTTGCCGGTTAGTCTTATCATAAAGTCGTTGTAGCGTTTTTTGAACCCTTCGGCATTATTCATTTTTTCTTCATGATCAAGAAGTTCTTTTCTTGTGTGTTCGCCGATTGGAACGCCGACTGATGAACGCGTAAAGAATTCACCCATTGTCGTGTTCGTCAATGTAATCCAGCTCATACCGAATAGCGATCCGTTGTATTGTTTGCGGAATGTGTTGTTAAACAAGTCTATCAGTAATGTCTGGTAGAACAACCTTGAACCTTCTTGAACAAATCTTTCTTTGAATTTTGTTTCAGCGCCCTCGACATCATTACCGTTGGATTTCAGCATAACCATGTTGTAGTTGTCTGTCATCAAGAACCATATTGTCGCAGCCGCTGTAACTGTTTTGGCTAAATTTGAAAGTTCACTGTTTGAAACATTTGAAATATTATCAACATTAAAGGCTTTCAGGGTTGTTTCGGTGATGAAGTTTTGGAATTTTTTAATATATTTTTGTTTTTGTACTTCATCGCTGGTGCTTGCTATTGCGTCTCGAACCTTTTTAGCTTCACGCGAAATCTTGTCAAAGCTTTTGGATACTGCTTCCATATTGAGTGCATCCATAGACTTTTGAGATTTTGGAGCTTTTTTTGTAAAGATTTCAACAGCCTGGTTTACAATTTTGTATGGGAATTTCACTACATCCCACGCAAAGCTGAAAGGTGTTTTCAAAAATACTACCCAAGGCTTGTATTTCGTATCTTTTGTGCCTAGGTTTACGAGGCCGTTGAGCGCGTCTTCATAGTCTGAAAACAGTATTTCACCTTTTTGTCCAAGAGCGTTTTTTACTGAGATAAGAAGTTTTGTGTCGCCTTTTTTAAGATTGTTGTCAAGAACGGCTTTTACAAGGCCTTTGTTTGCATTTCCGAGGTTTTGTAAATCTGCCGCAGCTTCTTTTAATTTTGATATAAGTGAGGCGTTATTTCTCAAATCGCCGATCATCTTATATTGATATTCCCGGCAAATTTCGTCATAACCGTTGTCTTTCAATACATTCAAAAGCGATTTCAAACTACTTCTTATTGTATCAGGGTGTGTGTATTTTTTGGTAATATTATCGATAAATTTGTTGATTACTCCGATATCAGAAGATTTGTTTAATGTATTTGCAACTTTTTCAACCACAAGCTCGCGTGAACGATTAGCGACTTTGAGATACTGTTCGGCTCTTAAGCCAAAGCCGTGGTCTTTAAGTGTTTGAGCTGTTTCTTCGATTTTGGCAATAGGAATTTTGTAATCAGAAATTTCTGTTAAATCCTTGAAGAATTTATTGAAAGGCTTAGCCGCTGCTTCAAACATCGCGTCAATCCGCGGGATTTTGCGCAGACCTTTTATGGCAAAACCGCCGGCTATAACTGCTGCTGAAGCTTTTAGCAAGGTATCGAGCGATAAAAGCGGCTTTTGTTGTTTTTCTTTTGACTGTTCCTGTGTTCCTGATTTGAAAGTCAGGCCTTTATCAGGTTTGATATCAGCTTCGGGTGCTTTTTTGCGAGCATTTTCAGCCCGCGCTTCCTCTGGTGTCAAACGTTTTATGTGCTTGCCGTTTCTTAGTCTTGAATAAGTTTCTGTCGCAAGCACCGTGCCGCCAACAGTCATCATTATGCCAAGCTTTGAATTGTTAATATATTTTTGAAGTGCGCCCATTGTGATAAGGGTTAAATAGCCGCTCATCAAGATACGTGAAACTTCTTGTTTGAACCTTGTTTTCTTTTCATGTTTTGCGGCGCTTGGATCGTCGTCCATCATCCGCGAAAGGTTATAGGCGTCGTTTGCAAGAAAAATTGCCGGCGGAAGCCCTGATACAAGACGATTTAAAGCCCGTTCGTGCTTTGTATCATAGTTGCCTGTTTTTTCATCGAACATCTTCATAGAACGCTGAAATACAAGCCATTCCATATTTTTGTTAACTTCAGCTTCGACTTTTGCTTTTTGCGCGTCGGTTAAAGTTTCAACGCCAAGCTTTGTTTTTTCTGCTTTAAGTGCATCATTAAGTGCATTTTCGCGGAATTCAAACAGCCCACGCAAAGAATTTATTTTTGTATCAAACTCTGAGCGTTCTGCAATGCCTTTAAAGAATTTGTTATTTAAGGTTTTATCGGCCCAGCTTTTGAAAGGCTTGAGATGCCCTAAAAGTTCCACAGAGCCGTGGACAACGTCGCCCGGCAAAATATGGAACGGATATTTTAAACCATCCCCGATTAAATGAGGGATGGTCTTTTTTGACAACTGTACTTCATTGCCTTTTGTTGAAATCATGTTTTTTGAGAGATCTGATTTAATGAGTTCGTCGTAGAGCTCTCGAACCATTTTCCCTAAGTGCTTGTCGGTAAATTCAAAAAATTCATTTAAATTATATTTACCGGTGTCCTTATATAAAAAAGAACCTTTAAAACTTAAATCCGAAGAATTATTTTTTAAAGGTCCCTTAATATTTAAACTTTTTTCTAAAGACATGAATTCCAAAGACGGAGAGACATTGGGCGATTTTTTCTGAGACAGGTCGCCGTAGTCTTTCTGCTTCGGTCGTATAGTTTGCTGGATTTTTCCTACTAACATATTTCGTCCTTCCCGTTTTGTATTTTTGCGTGAAATGAAATTTTTGGCAAGGGTTAGTATATACAAAATTTACGATAATTTACAAATTTAATTTTTCAGAAATTCTTCACACATAAAATTCTCCTTTGTGTATATTATGTAAGCATAAACAAGACACAAAATCCGGGCAGTTAATGGTATACTTTTTAATGTATATATAACCAAAGGAACAAAAATGAAAAAGAAATTACGTCCAATTGGTAACAGCCGATGTTTTATACTAACCAAAACCATGCTTGAGTACATGGAAGTAAATCCGCTTAAAGATGAAGTGGAAATTCTTTTTGATGACAAAACTATTATTTTGAAAAAAGCTGAAGATAAGACTAAATAACTTCAATTATCGCTTTTAAGAGAGCTTTAAAGGAGGACTTAGCTTTGTTTGCTGCGTCGATTACCTCTTGGTGAGAAAGTTTTTCTGAAGAATTCACTCCGCTTGCCGCATTTGTAATACAGCTTATTCCTAAAACATTCATTTTACAATAGTTTGCAACGATTGCTTCCGGCACTGTTGACATTCCTACAGCATCTGCACCCAACAACCCTGCCATGCGGATTTCTGCCGGAGTTTCGTAACTGGGGCCAGTCGTTGCAAAATATACGCCTTTATGAGGTTAAAGCCCAAGTTTATTTGCACATTGTTCGGCTTTTGCTATCAAATCTTTTTTGTATATTTCGCTCATATCCGGAAATCTTTCGCCGAGAGTTTCGTCATTTGGCCCGATTAAGGGGTTTGTGCCCATGAAATTTATGTGGTCAGTTATGAACATCAAATCCGCAGGCTTGAAAGTTTTATTCACCGCTCCTGCCGCATTAGTCAGGATAAGCGTCTTAACCCCTAATTTTTTCATGACTTTAACCGGGTATGTGATTTCTGCCATTGAATGACCTTCGTAAAAGTGGTTTCGGCCCTGCATCATAACGACCTTTTTGCCGGCGATTTCTGCAAAAACCAAGCGGCCTTTATGCCCTTGTACAGTTGATTTTAGAAAATTCGGAATATCGTTATAGGAAATTGCGGTGTCGCAATGTTCATCCGCGAATTCGCCAAGGCCTGAGCCCAGAATAATTCCGATTTCCGGTTTAAAATTGTTTGTTTTTTCATTTATAAATTCAACTGTACTTTGCATTAATCCCCCGTTCATGTGCGTAATTTTTCACACAAAAATGCACAAAGTACAATACCTTGTGCATTCTAATAAATTAATTAACCAACGAGCCTGTTGTCGTCAGCTTCTGATGCTTTTACCATAATCGCGTGTTCTACAGGGTTTTCTTTTGAATAACCGCTTTCATAGCTTTCTTCAAAGCCAAAGTCATCGTGAGCTTTTTTCGCTTGATTTTCGTCTACAATTCTTTTTGCAAGTTCAGCAATTTCGTATACAAGCTGGTATCTGTTTTCTGTATTTTCGTTCAAATCCCACGCTACTTTTATAATCTGTTCCATATCTAAACCTCACATTTTCTGTTTATTTTAATATTATAATACAAAAACTTTTTTGGCAAGTAGCAAAAAACTATTTATTTATGTATAATAAAAGTCATGGTAAAGAATACAAGTTTACGTAAATACGTTTGGATTGAACTTGGGATATGGTTTGTTATTTTGTGTTTTTTCGTCGCAGGGGTGAAGCTTTACCAGCACAAAAGAAGCAAAGAATTAAAAACTTATCAAATATTCATGCCTGACGTTGACGGTATGATTGTCGGCTCTCCGGTGAAGTTTATGGGCGTTCAGGTCGGATATATTCAAAAGGTACATATTGTCTCTAATAATGTTTATGTGAAATTCGTTGTTACGGAAAAAGACACCTATATACCAGAAGGCGCCATTGCAACGGTTGAATTTAACGGACTTGGAGGGTCAAAGTCTTTGGAAATTTATCCGCCGACCAAAGAAAGCATTGACTCTAAAAAACTTATTGTAGTAAATAGCCCTAAGCGTCTGCACAGCTCTTTGGCACTGTTAAATGACATGTTTGACACGCTTGGCAGAATAGGTACAAGATGCTCATTCTTTATGAATGAACTCGGGTTTATACGCAGCAAAGCTGTAGACATTACCCCTAAAAAAATTGACGATGAAATAGATTACGCAAACAAAATGCTCGATAATGCAGAAAAAAATCGTTCAGGTTTCAGCAAAAAGCTTAAGGAGTGGAAAAGATGAATAAAAATAATGTAAGAATTCTCGAAAATCCGGTTGTGCTGCTGAATTTATGCACAATGCGCAACAAAAATACTTCAAGTCAAGGGGTTAGAATAGCGACCAGAAAAATTACCAGAAGCCTTCTGTACGAAGCGGCTAAAAACCTTCCCCTTGTGGATGTCGAGATTGAAACACCTTTAACTAAATTTACAACCAAAACAATTGATCCGGATATTAATTTGATTATTTCGCCAATTTTACGCGCAGGATTGATTTTTACGGATGAAGCAATCGACATTCTGCCCCAAGCCTGCATACGACATATAGGAATGTACAGAGACGAAAAAACCTTAAAGCCTGTTTGGTATTACAACAAGGTTCCCATGGAGGCGCCTAATCCTGAAAAGTTTTATATTTATATTACAGATCCCATGCTTGCGACCGGAAACTCATTGATTGAAGCTATAAAGCTTTATGCTGACAAGGGTATCCCGATTAAAAATATTAAAGTAATTTGTATTATTGCAGCGCCCGAAGGTATTGAGAATATTCAAAAACATTATCCCGACATTGAAATAATTACTGCCGCTGTGGACGAGCGTCTTAATGATAAGGGTTACATTGTTCCGGGTATGGGCGATGCGGGTGATAGGATTTTCAACACCTAAGACCATGATTGTAAATTTTTTTTACAAAAATAGCACATTGTCTAAAGTATTTAGATAATGTGCCGTTTTTTACTTTGTGTAGAGTATGGAGAATTTTAATGTCTGATTTCGATTACAACAGTTCGTTCAAAATAATTACACTTAATGATGTAATTGAAAAAAGCAAAAAGAAAACTATTGACCCGCAATATATAGCAAAAGCTTCACTTACCGATGGAAGAGGATGGTCAAGTATTACAAATAAATTCTTAATTGATAAGAAGAATTTTATTAACAACAACCTTCATTTGAAAAAATACTTTGATGACCCAACCCTTGCAATACCCAAAGGAACCACGTTCAATGTCCCCGGGCATAAGTGCGAAAAAGGCGACACTGCAACCTCTATCGCCGCTAAATACGGTATGACGGTAAAAGAGTTTTTAGAATTAAATAAAATTTCCACAAAAACCGCCGCTATTAA
>USGC01000006.1 GCA_900554095.1 uncultured bacterium | reverse complement strand
TTCTAATTTGACACAATATTTATCGATTGTTCTGTGCAAAATTTTGGAAAGGCATGGGCTTGAGCCGGAAATTAAATGGCCAAATGATGTTTTGATTGATGGCGCAAAAATTGCCGGTATTCTTTCTGAAACAGTCATGCAGGGAAATTGTTTTAAAGGCCTTATTTTAGGGATTGGAATTAACGTAAATTCAAACAAAGAGCAGCTTTCAACGATTTCAGATAAAGTTGCAACTGCATTAAATATTGAGTTAAAAAAAGATTTTGTTAATGATACAATAATTTCACAAGAGCTTTTGGATGAATTTTTCTTACATTATGATGAATTTATTCAAAAAGGCTTTGAATTTATCAAACTTGACTATTTGAAACGAGCAAATTTTATTGGAAAAGATGTTTGTGTTCAAGTTTTCAATGAACAAAAAAAAGGCAAAGTTAAGGCTGTTAATGATGAGGGCGCTTTAATTTTACAAAATAATAATAAAGAATTTGTACTTACAATAGGAGATATATTATGACTCAAGACAGTTTACAGCTATTAAATCAGGGCTTAATACTTATGTTGATAGGTATGGGCGTTGTATTTTCATTTTTATGTATTTTGGTTTTTGCAATGGGTGTGATGTCAAAAATCGTCGGGTATTTGAATAAAATATTCCCGGAATTGACAAACAGCGTTACAAAACCAGTAAAAAGAACCAATGCTTCAGATGAAGAAGCAATTGCTGCTGCAATTGCAATTGCTTATGCAAAAGGTTAAATTTTAGTATAATTTGAAAGGATATAAAATTATGGGAAAAAAACTTATTAAGGTTATGGACACCTCATTTAGAGACGGCTTCCAGTCTGTCTATGGTGCTCGTGTATTTGTAGATGACTTTCTTCCGGCGCTTCAAGCTGCTGTAAATGCAGGTATTAGACATTTTGAAGTTGCAGGCGGTGCAAGATTTCAATCACCAATTTTTTACTGTAACGAAAATGCGTTTGAAACAATGGATAAGATTAGAGCAGCAGTTGGACCTGATATCAATTTGCAATCACTGGCCCGCGGCGTAAACGTTGTTGGATTAGACTCTCAGCCCAGAGATATTATCAATCTTCATGCCAAAATGTTTAAAAAACACGGTGTTACAACTGTCAGAAACTTTGATGCATTAAACGACGTAAATAACCTTATTTACTCAGGTCAATGTATTCGTGATAACGGATTGAAACACGAAGTTACAATAACAATGATGGAACTTCCGTTTGGATGTGAAGGCGCGCATGACGTTGCATTCTATGAAAGAGTTTTGAGAAATATTCTCGATGCCGGAATTCCATTTGACAGCTTGGCATTTAAAGATGCTTCCGGAACTTCGAACCCTAGAAAAGTTTACGAAACAATTAAACGTACAAGAGAAATTCTGGGCGAAGACGCTCACATCCGCTTCCACTCGCACGAAACAGCAGGAACAGGATTAGCTGCTTATATTGCGGCTCTTGACGGTGGCGCTGATGGCGTTGACCTATCTATGAAACCGGTTTCCGGCGGAACAGCTCAGCCTGATATTGTTTCTATGTGGCACGCTTTAAAAGGAACAGATTACGATTTAGGCATTGATGTTGAAAAAATCCTTGAAACAGAAGAAATTTTCAAAGAATGTATGAAAGATTACTTCCTGCCTCCAGAAGCTTTGGCTGTAAATCCGATGATTATTCAATCACCGTTACCGGGTGGGGCTTTAACGGCTAACACTCAAATGCTTCGTGATAACAACTTGATGGACAAATTCCCGGAAGTTGTTGCAGCTATGAAAGAAGTTGTTATGAAAGGCGGTTTCGGAACTTCTGTAACTCCGGTTTCACAATTCTATTTCCAACAAGCATTCAACAACGTAATGTTCGGCCCTTGGAAAAAAATTGCAGAAGGTTATGGCAAAATGGTTCTCGGATATTTCGGAAAAACTCCTTGCGAACCAGACAGCGAAGTTGTAAGAATAGCTTCAGAACAGCTAAACTTGCAGCCTACAACTGAAACAGTTGTTGATTTGAATGACAAAGATCCTAACAAAGGTATTGCAGCCGCAACAAAACGCCTTCAAGAGGCAGGCCTTCCTGTTAGTGATGAAAATATCTTCATCTCAGCAGCTTGTAAAGAAAAAGGCATATTATTCCTTCAAGGCAAAGGCACAATCGGTGTTAGAAAATGCACTGAGGGCGAAAAAGAAGAAAAAGTTGAATCTTCAAATGGTTATACAGTTACTGTTAACGGTAAAAAATACTCTGTTGCAATCGAAGGTAAAAAAGCTACTGTCAACGGAAAATTATACGATGTTGATGTTAAAGCAGGCATTGAAGCTTCTACAACTGCCGCTTCTTCCGGTGAAGCTACCCCTGTTAAAGCGGCATTACCTGGAAATGTGCTAAAAGTACTTGTTTCAATCGGAGACAACATTGCAGAAGGCGATGTTTTGGCTGTCGTCGAAGCAATGAAAATGGAAACAGAAATTAAATCACCTGTTTCAGGTACTGTTAAATCTGTTGAAATTGAAGTAGGTAATAAAGTAAATACAGGCGATGTATTAGTTACAATCGGTTAGTAAAGTAGAAAAGGATTAAAAAATGAACATTACAGACAGCTTATATAAATTATGGCAGTCAACCGGTGTTGCTAACTTTGTACTGCCGGTGGACCCAAATATCACAAGCGGTTTTGAACAGTTTTTGCATCAATTCGGTGCTCCGATTATGCTTTTAATCTGTTTATTCCTTTTGTGGTTAGGTATTAAAAAACAATTTGAACCATTATTGCTTGTTCCAATTGCATTCGGAGGTTTGTTGTCAAACATTCCGGTTGCTGATATTGCAGGCCCTCATGGATTTTTAGGAATTATCTATGAAATCGGTATTCACAGCGGACTTTTCCCTTTAATCATATTTATGGGTGTAGGTGCAATGACGGACTTTGGGCCGTTAATTGCAAATCCTAAGACAGCACTTCTAGGTGGAGCTGCTCAATTTGGGATTTTTGGCGCACTGCTTTTGGCTCTATGCTGTTTTGGTTTTACATTACCTCAAGCAGGTGCTATTGGTATTATTGGCGGCGCTGACGGTCCGACCTCAATTTATGTAACAACTAAATTGGCTCCGGAATTGCTTGGTGCAATTGCAGTTGCAGCGTATTCATACATGGCTTTGGTTCCTGTAATTCAGCCGCCTATTATGAAATTGCTTACAACTAAAGCAGAACGAGAAATTCAAATGACTCAATTAAGAGAAGTTACTAAGCGCGAAAAGATTGTTTTTCCGCTTGTAGTTCTAGGGCTTTGTATTATATTTCTTCCGGATGCATGCCCTCTAATCGGTGCATTGACTTTCGGTAACCTTTGTAAAGAATGCGGTGTTGTAGAAAGACTTTCTGATACAATGCAAAATGCTTTAATTAATATTACAACGATATTCTTAGGCCTTTCTGTTGGCTCAAAACTTTCAGCATCACAATTCTTGACAACCCAAACATTATTCATTTTGATTTTAGGTATTATCGCATTCAGCTTTGCGACAGCAGCAGGTGTAATATTTGCTAAAATAATGAATTTGTTTTCTAAAGAAAAAATCAACCCGCTTATCGGTTCAGCCGATGTATCTGCAGTGCCGATGGCAGCCCGTGCATCCCAGAAGGTTGGTTCTGAGGCAGACCCGACGAACTTCCTGCTGATGCATGCAATGGGCCCGAACGTAGCAGGGGTAATTGGTTCAGCGGTAGCTGCCGGTATATTGCTTGCACTTTGCTCATAGTGGAGAATTTACGTAAAAAGACCGGTTCTATGACCGGTCTTTTTTGTTATTCTTTTTTACTTTTAATTATCTGTTTAATTTCAATTGTGTCGCCAAATTTTGCTTTTAATGTTTCAAGTGCGAGTTTAAGGGGGTCCTCTTTCAGGCTGCTTAATGTTTCTTTCCACTTTCTTAGCTCAGGGTAGTAACAAAATATATGTTGAGATGTATTTTTTCTATATATTTCTCTTTTTTCTGCATTATAAATAAGTTCATTCATCTGTTTTTGCGTTAATTTGTTCATATCCGCTACTGTATTGATAAAAGTACTTTTGGGCATTTTTATATTAGGGCTGATTATTCCTAATATGTTTTCTAACGGGTATCTGTTGCCAAAAGTTGTTTGATTGTGATAATTATGTATTTGCATGTTGCCTCCTATTATTTACTTGAAAACTAATAAAAAAAATTATTGCTAAATTTTTAATTTTTGTTATAAAATTTTAAGAAAGTTTAAAATTTAAATAGAGGATAATGCATGAAAAAAATTGCAATTTTTGCTAAACATGAGAAAATTGTTTGTGAAGCAATAGTGAAATATTTCCAAAATAAAGATATTAAGATTATTTGTATTCCACCGATGCCAAAGGAAGAAATGTTTGAATATTTTTCTTCACATGATTTTGACTTAATTGCTTTGTGTGATTACGCTGAAGAGCTTGAACCTAAGGTTATTGAGCTTGGCAGGTTTATAAATTTGCATCCTTCGCTTTTGCCGGCGTTTAAAGGCAAAGACGCAATGACCAGGGCTTTCACATCAGGAGTGAAGGTCAGCGGTATTACTGTTCATTGGATTACAAACGAACTTGGCGGTGGAAAAATTATTGCTCAATATCCTGTTCTGATTGGAAATCAAACTCATTTTGATGAATTTAAAAATGCAATGCAAGATATAGAATGTAAAATTTATCCAATTGTAATAGAAAAAGTTTTAGAAGATAAAGTATTTGATTTTAATGATTTATTTTCAGGCGGCTGTGGAGAAAATTGCGGCGGCTGCGGTGGGTGCGAAAAATAATTATTAAGAGTAGTGCAAAATTTATCCATGCTGTTGTATAATTATACATAAAGGAGATGGGGTAATATGTCAATTGATAATGCATT
The DNA here is from genome assembly GCA_900554095.1 of uncultured bacterium. Classification (GTDB taxonomy): domain Bacteria; phylum Cyanobacteriota; class Vampirovibrionia; order Gastranaerophilales; family Gastranaerophilaceae; genus Scatenecus. Next base: position 20,658 of record USGC01000006.1, on the reverse strand, counting down.
AGTTATGATACTGGCAGGAGGCGAAGGGAAACGGCTTTATCCGCTTACAAAGGATCGCGCAAAGCCCGCTGTACCTTTTGGCGGCAGATATAGAATAATTGATTTTGTGCTTAACAATTTTATAAATTCAGGGTTTTATAAAATAAAAGTTTTGACTCAATATAAGTCAGATTCATTAAATAAACATATTACAAGGGGTTGGGCATTGTCGCCTTTTTTGAACCAATATGTTGACTTGGCACCGGCTCAAATGCGTACAGGGTCTGACTGGTATCGCGGTACTGCTGATGCGATTTTTCAAAATGTTTTTCATATAACAGATGAAGACCCAAAATATGTATGCGTGTTTGGCGGCGACCATATTTATAAAATGGATGTTTCGCAAATGCTTGACTTCCATACTGAAAATCAGGCAGATTTAACGATATCCGCAATTCCAATACCAATTGAAGAAGCTTCAGAATTTGGTATTATTGAAGTTGATGAAAATTGGCGGTTGACAAATTTTGTCGAAAAGCCAAAAACTAAACCTAAATCTATTCCCGGGAATCCTGATATGTGTTTGGCTTCTATGGGGAATTATATTTTTGATAAAGATACATTGCTTTATGCGTTGGCTAAAGATGAGCAAATTGAAACCTCATCGCATGATTTTGGAAAAAACGTTATACCTATGCTGCTCTTGGAAGGCAAGAGAATTTTTATTTATAATTTTGCTTCAAATAGTTTCCCGGGAATGACCGATACAGAGCGGGGATACTGGCGTGATGTCGGAAGTATTGATGCATACTGGCAAGCTAATATGGATTTGCTTGACAGTTCACCGGAATTAAATTTGTATTCTCGTGAATGGCCGATAAGAACATTTAATTACAACTATCCGCCGGCAAAATTTGTATGGTCTGAGGGCGACAGAGTGGGTATGGCTACAAATTCAATGGTCTCTGAAGGCTGTATTGTTTCAGGCGGAGGGCTTTCAAGATGCGTGCTATCCCCGCGGGTTCGTGTAAACAGTTATTCGCAAATTTCTGAGAGTATTTTGATGGAAAATGTTGATATCGGCAGATATTCCCGAATAAAACGCGCGATTATTGACAAGAATGTTGATATTCCGCCAAATACAAGAATTGGTTTTAATCGCGCAGAAGACGAGGCCAGAGGTTTTTACGTTTCTCCGGGCGGTGTAACAGTTGTTCCCAAAGGCGCTATTCTATAAAAATTTCTCCCGATAGATTAATAGTATTTGTAAAATTTTTGTAATAATATCAATTTTGCAGGCAATTATATACATTTACTATCTTTATTGATTTGGGTAGAAATATGGGACAATCTGGTTTAATAGCTTCTATAAAAAATTCTTCGATTTACGGTGCGTTTAAACGCGGTACCAATTCCGTAAAGCAAACTTTTTATAATTGCATTCCAAATAAAGTTTTAGAAAAAGATACCTATGTAAATGCTGTAAACTGGATTGGCAAAGAGATTTCTTCACCTGAAAACAGACTTATCTTAGGTGTAACAGCTTTAATGTCGCAGCCGTTTATCGATGCTAATAACAAGGCTGTTGATGAACAAACCCGAAAAGTCTCTGTTTGCAGAACTATCGCAAAAATTATTGCAGGAACTCTTACGGGTGTTTTAATCCGTTATGGCTGCATAAAATCTATTAAAGCATTTTCTAAACTGCCAACTTCATTAGACAAAAATAACATGCCTGTTAAATTGAATTCTTTAAACACGTTTTTCTCCCCAAAAAATGCCCAGTCTGATCTTACAGATGCGTACAAACAGTATCAAAATGCTTTTGGTACAATAGCGTCGCTTGTTGTAATGACATTTACTAACTTTTTGCTGGATGTCCCTATTACCAAATATTTGACAAACAAATTTATTAAACATGCCCAAGGAGGTACAAATGAAACCTCAAACTAGTTTAATGGAATATTGTGCGACAAAGTTTAATACTTTTAAGAATTTTTTGTATACAAATTACGGGGAAAACCCTGGTAAAATGCTTGTTCATACAGGCGTTTTGGGCTGGATACTCTCTTCTGCCGCTCAGGTTGCTGCGGTTGTAATTAATGACAAGATTTCTCCAAAAGATAAAGTTTTTCTTATCCCTCAAGAGTGTGCTGATGCAGCAGTAAATATTCTATCTTTTTACCTTGTAACTAATTCTTTTAAGGCAGTAGGTTCAAAGCTTGTGCAAAGCGGAAAACTTGTTACAAAACCTATCAAGAATTTTTTAAATGAAAAGCAATTATGCAGCCAAGTCGGTAAAATTGATTTTGATATTACAAAGCAGCCGGGTTTTGATAAGATTTCTGATGATTATAAAACATTTAAAAACGGTGTTGATGTAATTTTCAGTACAGTTGGCTCGATTATTTCCTGCAATATTATAACGCCGGTTCTGCGTAACAGGTATGCTGCGCGCAAGCAAAAAGAAATCCTGGCTAAGAAAAATCAAAATACGGATTTCAGTCAAACACCAGGCAAGCCTTATTCAAAAGATACTGTTTTGCCTAGAGTAAGTCTTGCTGATTACCAAAAGTTAGCTGCTATGAAATTTTCAGGTAATATGAAGATTTAGAACAAAATGCTTGCCATGCCTAAAATTACCATACCGATAATTACAACGAATGTTGTCATCAAAATATAAAACGGGTCAAGTTTTTGGGTTGGGTTTATTGAAAAAACTTTGCTTAAAATTTGTCTTGAAAAATCTTGATGAACATCGTTTTTTGTCTTATCAAAAGAGGAGTGCAACAGTTTTTTGAAGGTGTAAATGTCTTCTAAATCCCGCCGTGCCAGTGGATTTGATATGGCAATCTTCTTTATGCGCAAATTTTCTTCCGTATCAAGTTCATTGTCAATATAGGCGGAGAGATTTTCTCTAAATTCTTGGTATTGCTGCGTATAATAAATCTTTTCATCTTCAAGATTATCTGATTCAATTTGCTTTTTTACCTCATTGTAATTTGATACTAACTTTGTTAATTTTTTGTATTTTTCCATACAGCTAGGACAAATACTTAGATGGTACTCAACGTATTTTCTAAGCTGTTCATTTAGTCTGTTTTCTATGTAAAAGGTTAATAGCGCTCCAACTTGAGAGCAGGTTAATTGCTGCTGCATAATTTCTCCTTTCTATATATAAGCCCTCAGGCCTTCCTGAAGCTTTCCTCTGGCACGTGCAATACGCGATTTTACAGTCCCTACGCTTGATTTTGTAGCTTCAGCAATTTCTTCATAGCTTAGCCCCTGTAATTCTCTTAAAACAATTGCAATCCTGAATTGTTCCGGAAGTTCAAGAATTGCTTTTTTAATTATTTTTTCTAATTCTGCTGACATGCATTTTTCGGGCGGCTTGCACTTTTTATCAGGAATAAGCGAAAGCAGTGAAAAAGTTGAATTCTCTTCATCGTCTGCTGAATCCATGGAAACTATGTCCGGGCGCCGCGAGGCTTTTCTGAGTTCATCATAAAAAAGATTTGTAACAATTTGATTTAGCCAGCTTTTAAATGTTTTAGGATTTTTTAAAGATTTTATATTTCTTGCAACGCGAAGCAGTGCTTCTTGGGTCAAGTCAGCGATGTTCTCTCGTTTCTGCGTAAGGTAAGAAAAAGACGCAAAAACATTTTTCTGTTCTCTTTTAATAAGCTCTTCAAGAGCTTTAAAATCATCTTGCTGTGCAAGTACAACAAGTTCTTCAAGAGACATTTTCTTATATTGCAATCTAGACCCTGACATTTATTTCTCCTTACACTAATAGTAAGGAATTTTGGAGCTAAAATGCTTATGCAAATGCTTATAGTCAACGGGTTATCTTTTTTTATATAAAAGTATAATTAATTTGCGCTAATAAATCCGTTTATTGCCGTGTAAGCCGCAACATAAGGGGATGCTAAATAAATGAAACCTTTGGTATTTCCCATTCTGCCTTGGAAGTTTCTATTTTGAGTAGCAAGACAAACTTCTCCATCTGCAAGCGTACCCGCATGAACGCCAACGCAAGGGCCGCAGCCTGGAGGTAAAATAGCTGCATTAGCTTCTGCAAAAATTTTAATTAAACCTTCATCTAAAGCTTTTAAATAAACTTCTTTGGAAGCCGGACAAATTAATAGTCTTACACCTTTATGAGCCTGCTTACCTTTTAAAATCTCTGCAACAATTCGTAAATCTTCAATTCTTCCATTTGTGCAAGTGCCGATAAAAACCTGATCAACTTTCACCTCTTTTAACTCTTCAACCGTTTTTGTGTTGTCGACTGTGTGAGGGCAGGAAACTGTATGTTCGATATCTTCAGCATTAATCTTGATAACTCTTTCATAAACTGCATCTTCATCAGGTTTGATTGTACGGAATTTATCTTCGCGTCCGTGTTGTTTTAAATATTCTTTGGTCTTTTTATCAGCAACAAAAAGTCCTGCTTTAGCTCCGGCTTCGACGGCCATGTTTGCAAGCGTAAATCGTTCAGACATTTCCATGTTTTCAATAGTGTCGCCGCAGAATTCAAGTGCCCTATATGTGGCGCCATCAGCCCCGATAAGCCCTATCAAGTGAAGCATTAAATCTTTAGAACAAATCCCTTTTTTAAATTTTCCGTTAACTTCGATTTTGAAAGTTTGCGGGACTTTGAGCCAGGTTTGCCCAAGCGCCATGGCTGCTGCAATATCAGTTGAGCCCATGCCTGTTGCAAAAGCTCCTAACGCTCCGGATGTACAAGTATGAGAGTCCGCACCTACTAAAATTTCACCGGGATTTACAAATGTTTCAATTAACCTCTGGTGGCAAACACCTGCGCCTACATCTGAAAGAACAGCCCCATATTCTTTTGAAAACTCTCTTAATACAGTGTGTGTATTAGAAAGCTCTTTTCTTGGACTTGGAGAAGCATGGTCTATAAAAAGAATTGTTCGCTTTGGATTTTTAAGTTTATCTTTTCCAAACTTTTTAAATTCTTGTACTGTTAAAGGACCTGTACCGTCTTGCACTGCGCATACATCTACATCTGCAATGACTAATTCGCCTGCTTTAACAGTTTTTTTTGCGTGTTCAGAAATTATTTTTTCAGCTATAGTTTGACCCATGATATCTCCTTATTTTTGCTATTATTTTAGCATAAAAATAATCATGAGAACGGGCTAAAAGTTATTAATCTTTCGGAAATATTGCTTTAATATCGATTTCGCCGATAATGGTTTCTTTTCCTGTGTTGGCGTCTTTTCTTATTAATCTGTTACGGCTTGAAGGAGCGTATTCATATGCTTCACGGAAGACTCCGTCTGAATTTTTATTAAATTGTTTTATTTTTCCATATTCTTCTGTAAAAAGTGTTTCATAATCAGGTGTTTTAATTAAAATGCTGCTAGAACCTGAGCTTTTGATTTCTGCCTTGTATTCTTTAGACTGCGCTGATGAATCAATTGATGCAACATCGAAAATCAATTTGTTATTATCATCAATTTCTCTAAATTTAAATCTTGTAACTTTACCATTTTCGGCGTTAAGTGCAATAAACTGAACCGGAAGTGCATTATAATCAAATTCATCTGAAATATAACTATCTGAAATTATTTGCGGAGTAAGTGAGAGCTTGTGCAATATTTTATTCAAAGCCTTAAATTCATCGCGTTCAAACGCTTCATCAGGCATATAAATTTCTGAATTACTAAATTGTATATTACCAATGTAAGAGCTGTCTTTTTTTATAACCAGACCGGAGTCAGTTTGAACAGAGTCATTTTTCAGAATATATCTATCTAAACTCGTGGCGGGAAGAGAATATTTGGTATTTGTATTAACAACGGACGTGTCAGGCTGAGATGGTGTAATCGGCGGAACAGGACGGTGATTTTCCATAAAGCAGTCTTCATCTGTACCGCAAGAAGGAAGTGCCGCTACAGCCGATGAAAGTGCCAATGCTTTTAATGTAGTGGAAAGTTTATCTTTATTATTTTCTGAAGTAAATGCTGGTTGTGAAACATTTGGACAAGGTTTGCATTTATTTTTAGATGTCATTTGCATTATAGAAATCGGTTGTATATACATGAAATTCTCCTTTTGCGTCATATAAATACTTATGAATAATTTTTTTTGCCTGAATTTAACATTTATTTACATTAAAGAATTTTATGCGGCATAGTGAGAAGTCGCGCGTCAACGCGTTCTTTAATAGCTCCTTGAGGTTCATAATACGGAGACACCGTCATTATTTTAGCCGCGATATCAGGATAATAGTATATAAATTTTAATTCACTTGTTGTCAGAGGCTGCTGAGTGTGAACGTTGGCATAACGCGCCAATTCAAGAATATTTCTGGCTTCATGCTCGTCTTTAAATTCAAGTTCTAAGTTTTCATAAACGTTTCTAAAACCTTTAATTCCGCCGTATTCTCCGGTTGTAATCATGCGCCCTGTTTCGATAATTTCCGGTTCTCCACGACCTAGTTCTTCAAAATCATAAAGCTCATAGTTTCTTCTGTCTTTCAAAGCTCCGTCAGCGTGAATTCCTGATTCATGCGCAAAAGCGTTGTCGCCAACAGCCGGCTGGTTTATCGGAATTGGTACTCTGAATGCGTATGCCGTGTATTTTGCGAGTTTCCAGGCTTTGCTTAAATCAATATTATGATCTATTTCGTAACGGTTTTTGAAGCCAGAAGATTTCAAAACTGCCAAAAGACATGAAACTAAATCCGCGTTACCGGCGCGTTCGCCCATACCATTTATCGCAGTGTTAATGTATGTGTCAACTCCAGCATCAATTGCTGCCTTTGCTCCCATAACAGAACAAGCTACAGCCATACCAAGGTCATTATGATAGTGAACTTCAATAGGCATTTGTGTTGCCTTTGCGATTGCAAAAATTCTGTCATAGGCTGTTTTGGGGTCTTCATAACCTAGTGTGTCGCAATATCTAAAACGTTGTGCACCGGCTTTTTTTGCTTCGTTTGCGTACTGAATTAAAAAATCTATGTCGCTTCTTGAGGCATCTTCAGCATTAACTCCGATCGTCTGTGCACCTTTTGAAACCGCGCATTCAACGGCTTCACAAGTCATATTTATAATATCTTTAGGAGTTTTTTTGCCTTGGTATTTCCCTAAAATCATTTGTTCTGATGTAGACTGTGATAGGTTAATATGTTTAAGTTTAGGCACATTTTTGAATGAAAGCTCAACGTCAGAGACAATGCCCCTCATCCAACCGGAAAGCTTTGTTTTATTTATTACATTTCGTTCAACTAGTTCCAAGTTGCCGTTTAAATAGTTAACCTCGTGGCTTGTTGTCGGAAAACCAAACTCTGATTGTGTAATTCCCATATCATCAAGCATTAAATTAATAATTGTTTTTTCGAGTTTTGCAAGTCCTAAGCGGGAAGTTTGGACTCCGTCGCGGTTTGTTACATCTACAAAATAAATTTTATTCATACACACTCCTGTTTTTTAAATACATTATACACGAAAATATTTTTACAACTTGCTTTTTTAATATAAATTCATTAAAATAGTTAGTATGAGCAGTAATACAAAGACTTTGGAAAAAAAGATTAATAAAGAATACAAAACAGGAAACGTAAAAAGTGCAATAGAACTCTGTCAGATAGGGCTTCAAGACGATCCGACAAATGCCGAACTTCATGTGAGGCTCGGAGATTTATATTTAGCATGGCATTTGGATATTTATAATTCTTCTCAGTATATTGACGAGGCTATTACAGAATACCAAAGAGCGCTTGAATCATACATAGATTCAGCAGAAATATATTTTAAAATAGGCCGTGCACATTTTCATAAAGGCGATTTGGACAAGGCTGTAAATTATCTGGACATGTCTATTTCAAAAAATCCAAAGCTTGCTAAAGCATATTATCTTTTGGCTGAAACTTATACTAAAAAAGCAAGATTTTTGGAAGCTGAAATAAATGCTAAAAAAGCAATTCAATGTAAGCCTTTGTCAAATAGCTGCGCACATTTTCTGCTGGCAAATATTTATAACTTATCAACATTCAGATCTTTCAAAAATTCTTGTAAATCAAAGTTTGAATATATTCTTTCATTGTTAACACTGCCTTTTGACTGGACTGCTGTTGAAAATGTTGCAAAGTCGATTTCATATTTGAAATTCTTTCCGATTTTGGCAAAGGGTTTTTATATGCTTAACTCTAAAGGTGTTGATGGCGCGATTGATATTTATATAAAAGCTATTGAAAAAGCACCGGGATTTGTGCCGCTTTACTGTCTTTTGGGTGATATTTACAGGTCGCTTGGAAGATTTGATGATGCAATTACTGAATACAAAATGGCAATTTGGCTTGATAGTTTAAATATTTCAGCTTACAGACACTTGTGCCAGGCTTACGAAGAACAAGGCGACTATGACAGTGCCGTTGAAATTTATCAAAAATTAATTCAAATTATGCCGAACATGCCTGATGTTCATTCAAATTTAGCGAATATTCTCTATGTAAAAGGAGATATTGACGGCGCAATTTCGCATTTTCAAACTGCGGTTACATTAAATCCGAAAAAAAATTGGACTAGTGTAATTAACCAAACTCTTGGATTTGTCTATCAAGAATCCAAACAAGATTTGAATGCAGCGATTTCGTCTTATCAAAGCGCTTATCTTTTAACGCCTGAGGATATTGATATTTATATTAATTTAGGTAGTGCTTTTTATGATAAAGAGGATTATGCAAACGCGCTTGCTGTTTATAGAAATGCGCTGGAGTTAGATCCTAAGAATGCGAAAATTCATTGTAATTTAGGATTTTTGTACTGGGGTAAAGGCGATTTGGATGAAGCAATCAAAGAATATCAAATGTCCATTGAATATGATCCGAATTATGATATAGCTTACAACAATTTAGCAGTAATTTATCTTGATGATTTAGGGCGAGTTCAAAAAGCTATAGAATTGTTTAAAAAATCAATTGAATGCAATCCAAACTACGCGCTTGCTCATTTCAATCTGGCTCGCGCAATAACGATTACCGGCGACAAAATAGAAGCCGCAAAACTTTATGGAATTGCGCAAGATATCAACAAAGTTACGAATGAAATTGATCCGCAAGATATCATTGACAAAATTAATGCGTTATTTAATTAGAGTTAATGATTGATTGGGCTTGATTGGACGCTTCAGGCATTTCCTGTGTGGCACGGCCCGGATTTGTCTACAAACTTTTTATGCATTTGTTATGTTTTCAGATTCTTCAAACGCTACCACTGGCAGAATAAATCCGAAAGTTGAACCCTTGCCTTGCTCTGAATTAACAAATACTTTGCCGCCATGATGTTTTTCAATTGTTGTTTGAACCAAATTCAATCCAAGACCTGTACCTTTAATAGTGTGCGTGTCGTTTTCTACGCGGTAAAATCTGTCAAAAATTTTCTTCTGGTGTTCTGGCGAAATTCCACAGCCTTCATCCCTTACTGTTACTTGAACCTCGTCAGAAGCATTAAAGTAGGAAATCTTAACGTAAATATTGCCGTTTTGCGGTGAATATTTAATCGCATTGGACATAAGGTTGGTGAATGCACGTTCTATACTGTCATAATTCAATGAAACATCCGGAATATTGCTGTCTTTTGAAATATGTATTGTAATATTGTGTTCTTTTGTCAAAACTTGAAGCTGATTTGCTGTATCTTCCACGAGTTTTACAATATTAACAGGAGCTTTATCCAGTTTCATATTTGATTCAAGCTTAGAAAAGTCAAGAATGTCGTTAACCATTCTATTTAGCCTGATAATTTCGTTGTTGATAGTGCCGATGAATTCTTTTTGTGTTTCGTAATCAAATTCATTCCCGTAATTATATAGCGTATCGATGTAGCTTCTCAAAACAGTTACGGGCGTTCTCAACTCGTGTGAAACATTTGAAATAAAATGCGTACGCATTTTTTCCATTTCTGTTTCTTTTGTAACATCAATCAGCACAATTATATAGCCTACATAATCCTTATTTCTCGTAAACATTGGCGATATAATTGACTTAATTACTCTATTGTCTACATTTATATTAAATTCTATTGGCTTTGATTCGATAACTTCAAGCGGCGTATCTTTAAATTGCTCTATTTTTTCTTTAAAACAAAAACTTCCGGCCGTATCAACGTACTGTTGAATTTTTGTATTAAGCATTGCTTCTTCACTGACTTCTAAAAGTTTTTGAGCATGATTATTTACCAACACAACGCTGTCGTTGTTGTCGCACACAACAACACCGTTTGCAATACTCATTAAAACAGCTTCAAGTTTATTTCTCTCAAGAGTAAGCTGCTCAATGTTTTGTTCTTCATAAATGTGAAGCCGGTTTGACATGTCATTAAATGCGTTGAAAAGGTCTTCAACTTCAGAGCTTACGTCTTTGCCCTCAATTTTGTATCCGAATTCACCGGTCGAAATCTTTGTTACACCTTCTTGAAGTATTCTCAATTCACGCGTAATTAGATATGTGTTAATTAGAATAACGAACGCAAACACAATCCAGGCAACAGTGAAAACAAAAAGCAATGAAGCCCTTGTTGTAGAAGAAATCTGCCCTATAATGTTTCCGGATAAGCCGACCGTAACACTTCCTATATTTTCTGCAACGCCGTTTTTTGTAATTTCAATGGGTGAAGACACGGTAATGCTTGGCTTTTTGCTTTTTTGTGCCGCAAAACTTTTGCCTGTATAGATAACATTTCCGTCTTTGTCTCTGAATTCAATCAGAACAATGTCGTTATGACTTTTCAAAATGGATTCTGAATGTGATTTTAAGGTTTTATCAGAGGCAGCGAGGGATGTGTTTTTTGTTAATTCCATTGTTTCAATAGCCAGCACTTTCGAAATAGCCTGACCAAAACTTTGGTATCCCTCGTTGAGTTTTTTTTGGATGTTGAATATCGCAAAAATCGCGATAAGTATTATTAATACAGTAGACAAAATCAAGCCTGATATTATAAGGCGGTTTTGTGTTGTTAAGCTCACTTTATTACTCATGATTTAATTATATCACCTAATACGAAATTCGACCAGAAATTATCAAAAACTCCCCAAAATGAGGGGAGTTTTATTTTTATCTTGAACAAATTGTCCTTGCAACGTGAACACCAGATGCTGAGGCTTGAATTAATCCTCTGGTTACGCCGGCGCCGTCGCCTATTGTGAATAGATTTTTAACGCCTTCGGTTTCAAGTTCATTTGTAAGCTTAACTCTGGCAGAGTAGAATTTAACCTCAATACCGTAAAGCAGTGTGTATCTTGAAGCTGTACCCGGGCAGACTTTGTCAAGTGCATAAAGCATTTCAATTATGCTTGTCATCTGTCTGTAAGGTATTACAAGGCTTAAATCCCCCGGTGTTGCGCAGGTTAGAGTTGGCTTAATTATACTTGATTTAATTCTTTCAGGTGTAGAGCGTCTGCCTTCAAGAAGATCGCCGAAACGCTGTACCAAAATCCCGCCTGCAAGCATGTTTGCAAGGCTTGCGATGTGCTGCCCGTATTGGATTGGTTCTTTAAATGGTTCAGTAAATTTTTCACTTACTAAAAGTGCAAAGTTTGTATTATTGGTTGTTTTTTCTGCATAGCTGTGGCCGTTTACAGTTGCAATCCCGTTATAATTTTCCTGGACAACTTCGCCGTTAGGGTTCATGCAGAAAGTTCTGACTTCATCTCCAAATGTTGGAGAATAATAAACGAGTTTTGATTCGTAAAGTTTATCTGTTAAAGGTTCGAATACCGGCGCCGGAAGTTCAACTCTAACGCCTACATCAACTGCGTTATTAACCATACCGATTTTGTTTTGCGCAAATTCTTTTGTAAGCCAGTCAGCGCCTTCGCGGCCTGGAGCTATAATTGTATATTCAGCAGTGATTGTTTCGCCGTTATCAAGAACAATACCTTTTACTTGTTCGCATTCCACAATTAAATTTTTTGCTGAAACGTTGTTTATGATTGTAATTCTGTCATTTAAATAGTCTTGCATATTTTTCAGAACATCAAGACTTCTTTCTGTTCCAAGGTGTCTGACTGGAGAATGTACAAGTTTGAGTTCCGCCAAAGAAGCTTGTCTTTCCAACTCATTGAAAACTTTCATGTCAGTACCAAAAACTTCTTCTGTTGCGCCGAATTTTAAATACAATTTATCAGAATAATCAATAAGCTCTTCAACTTTGTCTCTCTGCATATAATCAACAAGGTGACCGCCGACATCAGGTGTCAGAGTTAACTTACCGTCAGAAAAAGCACCTGCTCCGCCCCATCCGCAGAGAAGTCCGCATTTTTTGCAAGTAGGACATTTTTCATAACCTTCTCTTAAAAGGCATTTTCTTTTTTCAATTCTTTCGCCTTTTTCGATTAAAACCACTTTCCAATCCGGTTTTAATTTTGTAATTTCAAGAGCCGCGAAAATTCCGGCAGGGCCTGCACCGATTATTGCTACATTATACATATATCTTCCTCATTTGTTAAAATTCTCAACCTTTTAAATATAACTTAAACAATAGTTATTTTAAAGCTATTGTAAAGTTTTTTGTAAAACCTGTTAATTTTCTTCCAACTGTGTTTTAAAAGGCTTCTTTTTCGCAGCTTTTGCGTGGTTAATATTGCTCAATAACTCGTTGACATCTTCACTATTTTGAAGATTTCTAGCCAAATTTGCATACTTTTCAGCCTCATCAAGTTTGTTATTGTTAAGGTAGACGACCGCAATATTATAATAAACAACAAATTTTTCTTCATCGGATTTTGATAGTTCAAGCGCTTTTCTAAGTGCTTCTATTGCTTCTTTAGTTTTTTTCAAATCCGCATATGCAATTGCTAAATCTATATAGCCTCCTGGAAGTTCCGGGGCAGACTTGATGTAATTTGCTGCTTCTTTTAATTTTCTATTTCCTATTTCAGTTTCATTCCCAAGCACAATTGGCGCGTATATAAGACCATCTTTGTTGAATTGTGCCATTGGAGTGTTTGAGATGTTTGGAATTAATTTATATAAAAGATTAATTGTATTTAAATCCTTTTGTGATAGAAATTGGAAGTCGCTTCTGTAACGTGTGTAATTGTTATTCTGCTGAGAGGACATGTACATTAAATCGTCAGAACTGTAGCTGTGTCCCATTATCCCTAAAGCATGACCTATTTCGTGAAGGATTGTATTATAAAGTTCTTTGTCTGAAAAAAAATTTCCGTTTGCATCTTTGTCATACATGGTAATGGTCATGTTTTTCAGTGTGCGTCCGTTAATTTTGGGATTTGTGTAGGCGACAACATATTTGCAGTTGCCGTCTTTGCAAACATCTTTGGGTAGCGGATTGAATTTAACTACAATTTGTGCGTTATTTTTGTCAGTAAACTGGAACTTTAAAAATCCTGTGCTGTCGCTCCATTGCTTAAAAGCTTTTTCAACTTCGGTTTTATAATATTCCGGAGTGCCTTTGGGTTCTTCTATCTTAACCAAAAGCGGAAATGTTTTTGTATCCCAGCGGATAAGGTTTTTATCAAAAGGCGCTTGTTCAATATAATTGTTTCCGATGTTGTAAAGAATATTGCTTTTCCAAGTGTTAACCTGAGAGGCAGCAAGCTTTTGTGCACTGTCTTTTTCTTCACTTTGTGAAATTTCGAACATTTCTTTTTGAATTTTTTCAGTAGGCTTTAGATTGGACATTACTTTTACATAATAATATCTGTAGTCTTTGTTGGCAGGCTTGAACATATATGCAGTTTTCAGCTTTTTGTAAGCTTTGACATTTCTGCCTTGAGCAAGGTAGTGCCGACCGGACTTATAGAATATTCCGGGCAGCAGGTTAATTGTTAAAATAGCTGAAAGCAAAATAATTACTGCAAAAATCTGAAATTTAACTTTATTCATTAATTTTTCCTTGTTCAAGCAATTTTTCTAAAGCCCTTGTATCACCTTTAAGTTTAAAGTATTCGGCAAATTTGGGTGTGGTTTTGAGATTAAAACTGCGGCCGTTTTTATCCCTGTTTCTGCTGATTAGGCCCTTATCAAGAAGTTCTTGAACATGTTCATACACGTTTGAGCCGCGCAAGTCTTTCAATTCAGTCTGACGAATAGGCTCTTTTAATGCAATTACAGAAAGCGTTCTCAAAACAGCCGGTTTTAAGTCAACAGGACAAAGCTTTTCAACAATATCCATATGTTCTTCTTTCACCTGAAGAATATAACCGTTTTCATCATCAATTTCAAGTGCCCCGTCGCGGGATGAATAGTCCATAATTAGTTCAAGAAGAGCTTCTTCAATTTTTTCTTCTTCAACTTCTAAAATTTCACCGATCTCTTTTGGTGAAAGTGCCTTTGCTGTTGTAAATAAAACGGCTTCAATCCTGGTTTTCAACTGTTCCATTTCCACCTTTTTCACCTTTCACAACGTATAAATCAGAATAAAACTCATCTTGGACTAAATCATAATCTGTTTCTGCTGTTAAAAACAACAATGCAATGTATGCACTGATTTTGTCCATACCAAGAAGGGTAAGTTCATTCAGTTCAATTTTTTCTTCTTTTGTAAAGATCTGTGATAGATTTTCTTTTAAGCGTAAAACACAGTCTTCAATGTACTCTTCGTGCGCCAGATTAATAATGTCATCAGGCGTAAATCTGGAATAGGATTGAACACGTCTTTTTGCACGCTCGTGAGCGCTTTTTAAGGACTGCTTCTGTTCCAATTTTTCGTAAAACTCTAACTGCCTTATCAAATCACGCAAAGTAACAACGCGATTTCGGTTAAGTCTTACGCTAGTGCGACGCTGCAAAACATCGTCGATTGACACAACATTGTTTGTCGGAACATAATCGTCTTCGCTGTAATCAACTATAAAACCGTCATCGTCATATTCAAGATTATCTTGCGGCTGGGTTTCAAATTGTAATACATCAATACCTTCAAGCACATTGGATTTCAGCTTCAAAAGCACAGAAGCGAACAGAAAGGTTCTTCCTGTTAATCTTAAATCCTGAGATTTCATCTCACACATATGCGCGAGATATTTGTCCGTAACGTCAATGATATCAATATTCCATGGATCAATTTTGCCGGCCTTTGCCATTGAAACTAGAATTCCGATACCCTCATTATCTATTGATTCTTGAGGAATACCGCTGATATCGGTGTTATTATAATTTAATATTGCTGTCTCACTGCTCATATTCACTAATCTCTGAGTTTAACGCCTGTAACGCGTGTTATGCCTTTTTCTTTTTGAGTTACACCTATCGTCCTATTTGCTGATTCTATCATAGGTTTGCGGTGGCTAACTACTATAAATTGCGTATCTTTTGACTGGTTCTGCACCATTTGGGCGATACGTTCCACGTTCATCGTGTCTAAGCTTGCATCGACTTCATCAAAAGCGTAAAATGGCGACGGCATATAACGCTGGATTGCAAACACAAATGCTAAAGCTGTTAAAGACTTTTCGCCGCCTGACATACTTTCTAATCTTTGCAGTTTTTTATCTCTTGGCTGAGCTTCAATCGTCATGCCGCCGGATAAAGGATCGTTGGGATTTTCAAGCTTTAATTCACCTTCGCCTTCTGACAGCTGGTGGAATACCTCTTTAAAGTTTTCATTGATATTGTTAAACGTTTTCATAAACGCTTCTTTTTTTGATTGCTCGTAGCCGCTCATACGGTCAAGAATTTCTTTGCGTTCTTTTGAGAGTGTTTCGATTTGCTGACGCAATTCATTTTGCCGTGTAAGCACCTCATCATAAGCCGCTAAAGCACGCATGTTTACATCTCCCAGCTCATTCATCTTCTTTTCAAGACGCTGAATTTTTGATGTAATTTCTTCTATAGAAATTTCAACCGGTTCAAGTTTAGCAATTTCAATACCTGCATTAATCAATTCTTCACGAGCAGTTTCAAGCTGAGGCTCAAGTTCGCGTCTGCGGGCTTTGAAAGATTCAATCTGCTCTGCAATTCGCTCAATATCTGTCATTCTGATGTGTTTTTGCTTTTCAAGTTCAATTAAATCTGCGTTAATTTCATCGCGTTCTTTCAAAAGCTTGCCGAGTTTTTCTTCAATTTCTTCAATTTGAACGTGCAAATCTTCCATTTTTTTGTTGAGTTCTTCGATGTCTGATTTAAACCTTACTTTATCAGCTTCAAGCTTAACATTGTTATTTTCAATACTTTTAATTTCGTCTGTTTTTGTTTCGATTAAGTTTTCGTTAAAAGCAATATCGCGGAAAATATCGTTTTTCGCCGCATTTGCGTTAAGAAGATTTGTCTGAAGCCTTTTAATTTCGTGTTCAACGCCTTCGGTTTTTTCTTTTAAATCCTTTAAATCCTTGTCGTTGATGAGTTTTTCAACTTCTTCAATATCAGCCTGAACAACAGCCATATCATCATATATTTTAACATTTTGTTCTTCAAGATTGTCAAGTTTTTTTGTCAAATCGTGAATTTTGGGCTCTGTAGTTTTAATGAAGTCAGCACGGTCCTTTAAAATATTTTCACTGCTTTCATAATTTTTGTTCATGTTGTCCAATTCAATTTTTGCTTTAGAAAATTCGCTCATTGAATCAGAGTAATTTTGCCGAACCGTTTCAAGCTTAGCCTCAAGAGAAGACTTTTTGTTTTCAAGCGTTGCCATTTGAGTTTCAAGCTCTTTGAGTTTAGACTTAAAGTTTTCAAGCTCATCATCGTCGTTCTGGCTGAAGCTTAAACCGGTGCGAAGCTTACCGCCTCCGGTCATAGAGCCTGACTTTTCAAGCAAATCTCCCTGAAGCGTAACCATGCGGTATTTGCCTATTAGCTTTTTGGCGCATTCCAAATCTTCAACGACAATAGTGTCGCCGACTGCGTAATAAAATGCATCAATATATTCATCATCAAAGTCCACAAGATTTATAGCAAAATCAATTACCCCTTTGTCTTTTGGCAATTGTAACTTTGTTGGTGCTTTTTTTATTTTATTTAAAGGAATAAATGTTGCTCTGCCAGCGTTTGATGAGCGTAAAAGTTCAATAGCAACTGAGGCAACATGTTCATCATCTACAACAATATGAGCCATTCTTCCGCCAAACGCGACTTCCATTGCAGTAGAAAATTCCTTATCAACAGTCCCAAGTTTAACAAGCGGAGCATGAACACCTCTGAGCTTTGCATTCATTACTGTATCAATGGCATTGTTAAAGCTTGAAGACTGTGCAACCTGCTTTTTCGCTTCCATTGACGAAATCTTGCGGTATGCCATTTGTATGTTGTAATTTAAATCTGAAATTTCATTTTTAGTTGTATCTAGATCGTGCATTGCATTTTGCTGAATTATCTTGAAATCAGACAACTCTTTTTGCAATTGTTCAACAAGAGTTTTTTTCAAATCATAATCAGAGGCAAAATTTGCTTTAAGATTTTCTAATTCTTCAAGTTTAGCTTTTGCATTGCTCAACTCGCTTTGCATGTTTTTTAATTCATTTTCAAGCGGCAATTTCTCTTTGATAAGCGCGTTTTCTTTATCCTGAAGGCTTTCAAGCTGTTTTCTTAAATTGTTGCGCTTTTCAATATGCTGGTCAGCAGTGGCATTTAAACCTGTCATGTCTTCCAAAATCTTTTTCAATTCAGCATTGCGTGAGGTGATGTTATCTTCAATAATTTTAATCTCATCGTCTTTGAGTTTAATTTTTAATTTAAAATCTTCAATTTTAGATTTGTAATTTTCAATACCGTTTTTGGCATTTTCAATTCTGCGCAAACCGTCGATAATTTGTTTGTCTGCATAGTTTGAAGCATTATTTTTTCTGTCGATTTCACCTTTTAATTCTTCTTCTTGCTTTTTTAATTCAATTTGGCGTGCTTCGCCTTTTTCTTTGACAAGATTTGAGATTTCTTCGTATTTACCTTTAATTAATTTTAAGCGTTCGTCTAGGTCTTTGTTTTTAACTTCTTCTTCTTTTTTCTTTTTGGTGAATTCGAGAATGTTTTCGTGGGCTTTTTCAAGGTTTCGTTTAATATCAAAAAAGCGTACTTTGTTAATTTGTCCTTCAAGTTCAGTCTTTTCTTCGCGTAATTTCTGGTATTTCAGTGCAACTTCGCGTTCTTCTTTCAGTTGTTCAAGGCGAGTGTCAACTTCATTTAAAATTACGGAAGAGCGTTCTACACGGCTTTCCACTGTAGAAAGCTCATTCGTCGCCTGTTCTATTCTTCTGTCAAAATCTGCAATTCCGGCAATTTCGTCGATAATTTTGCGGCGGTTTTTGGGGGTACAGTTTGTAATTCCCATCACATCGCCTTGCATCATTACATTGTAGCTGTTTGGTGTTACATTGTATTTTTCTAAAATGCTGTGGATATTTGATAACGTTGTAACAGAATCATTTAAATAATACGTACTTGCATAACCTTGCGTTGACTTGCGGATTTTTCTTGCTATTGACAAATCCTGTCCGTCTTCTGTACCGCCAAAAGTTACTTTTACAAAGGCATCATTGCGTTTTGTGTAGGTAGAAATAAAGTGGGAAAGATTTTCAGCCCTAAGTTCGCTTGCATTTGCAAGCCCAAGCGCAAAAAGTACACTGTCAATAATATTACTTTTTCCTGAACCATTAGGCCCGGAAATCGTAGTAAATCCTTGCAAAAGCGGGATTTCTGATTTGTTGGCAAATGATTTAAAATTATCTATTTCAAGTTGTTTTATATACATATCCTACCCAATAGTCTTATCTTTATTAGACTATAACTTTTCTGACATGTCAAAGCTTTAAAGAAATGTAAATAAATAATATTTAAATTAAATATTTAATTAACTTTATGTTATTTTTTATACAAGAATGGAGTTATGAATGCTTGTCACAAAAATAAATAATGGCTTGTGCCCAGTTCGATTATACAAAAGCAGTTACAATAATCCAAATTGTATAAATTATGCTGCAAGCAACCTAACACCTCCAATGAATAATCTTTCAGCGGCATATTTTATCCCTTTTGGAATTTCACATAAAACTGACTTTAAAGAAACTATAAATTATGCTGATAGCTCTCAAAAAGAATTGGAACTTGTTCGTGATAAAAAGTCAGGAAGGATTATTGATGCAAAAGTGTTTCGTTACAATGGAACCTTAGATAAGCATTTTAAATATGATAGAGCAACCGGTAATAAAATATTTTATGCTAAATATTTTAATGACGGTAAAACCAGAGAATATTTCTATAAGTGGAATCCTAAAACCGGAAAACAAACTGAAGTATTAAAATATAATAAGAATGGCAGCCTAAAACAGCGTTCGTTTTATAGAGAAGATAACGGGTCTCTATATTTCGTAGAATGTTACGATGAAGATACAAATGATGTTTTAAGCACAATTTGGTACGATAAAAATGGCCGCGTTAAACAAATTGACGGCTCTGAATAATGTATCTAATAATCGCCACCGACTAAAAGGGAATAAAAAAGTCTCCAGGCGGAGACGTAAAAAGGGAAAAAAAGGGAAAAAGCTTGTAAAGCGGAATGTTTAGCCAAAGGTTTTGAAAGTAGACTCAGTGTTCTTTTGAATAACTTTTTGCACGGCATCCATTTCCGTTTGAATAGCTTCCTGCTCAGTATCAAGCTGCTTAAGTCTAAGTTCAAGAGATCTGTCTTCATTTTGAATAATCTCAATTTTAGCGTTAATTTCTTGAACAGCTTGGTCATATTTATTTTTGTCATACTCATATTGGTTCATGGCATCGTCATAAGCTGCCTGGTCAGAAGAAGAATTAGTAGTAAGAGAATAAGTAACGGGATTAATTAAGTTACCGTCTTGATCCTTTTCATAAAGGGTAATATTAATAAATCTGCCAGTAGCATCCTGTTCCAATTTGGCAGTAACCCCTTTAACCTCATCAGACTTTTGGGCCTGTCCAATGGTGTAGCAAGGAATGAAAGACAAAGAAGCTCCAGTGGGAGAATACATAGTACTTTCTTTTTCCAAATCCTCTTTTTTATAAAAGTATGGCTGCCAAGAACCAGTGGTAGTATTCTGAGCATATCGGACCATCCAATCAGCTTCGCCGTATTGCTCGTTTAATTTAGCGAGGTATTCTTGTTCTTCAAGAATAGCTTTTTGTCTTTGTGTATCAGATAAAGAGCTTAAATACGGATCGTTTTCATAACCTGTATCATCGCCAAGCTTTCTAAGCGGTGTAGCGCCGACAGAATAAGTATACTCATCAGTTCCCTCAACCTTAGCTCTAGTAACGATAGAAGAGCCAGCGGAAATAGCAGCAAAATCATCAGTCCATTTTCTGGTGTAAGAAACAAGATAAGTACCATCAGCCTGAGCAATCAAAGAATTAATAGTATTGTCAAGAGCGCCGTCAGAAAAAGAATAAGTAGTTTTAGTGAAGTCCTGAATAGAAGGCGGTGTCGGAACAGTCATACCGAGTAATTGATTGTAATAGTTGGCAGATTGATTGGAAAGAGTAGTTCTTTGCTGGTTAATCTGCTGCCCTTCAAATTCGGTATTTGTCTTACGAGCCGTGAGGCCTAAGAATCTAGCTTGTGATGCTGCCATTCCCATGACAATTTCCCTTTCAGTTCATTTCCTTATGCATGTATTTACGGCTTAATTAATCAAAACTTTAATAAATAGATTAAATTTCTTAACAATTTGTAACATGTCGAATAGTCTGAAATCATGGACAAGTGCATGTCTTTAGGGGGG
>USGC01000005.1 GCA_900554095.1 uncultured bacterium | reverse complement strand
GATAATTTCAGCCCCTCTGCTTGTAGCATTTTGCCCGGCGCTGTCGGTGTCAAATGAAAGATAAATCCGTCTTGACTTTGTATAGCGCGAAAGAAGTTTGACGTGATCAGGCGTCAGGGCGGTTCCGCAAGCTGCTACGGCGTTTTCTATTCCGTGGGCCTGCGCAGAAATTACATCAAAATAACCTTCCATAAGACTTACGCCGTGTACAAGCCGTAGAGGATTTTACTTTTATTATAAATTAAAGAATCAGACGAGTTCAAATATTTTGGCGTTTGGTCTTTTTCAATTGCGCGCGCTCCAAAGGCAACGTAATCTCCGCTTTCGTTTTGAATCGGTATAATTACGCGGTTTCTGAAGCGGTCAATGTACTTGTTGTCGCGGCCAAGAAGTGTCAGGCCGGCTTTTTCCAAAACATCATCCGGATAATCTTTTTTCAAAATATCATAAAGCGTAGTGAAATGTTTCGGGGCAATTCCGAGTGAATATTTCTTTATAATATCCTTTGTAATTCCGCGTGAATTCAAATATTCATTAGCTTTTCGGATTTCTTCGCTTCTGTGGTTAAGCAGCAAATCCGTGTAGAATTCAACAGCAAATTTAGTTGCCTTCATCATCTGGTCTTTAAGAGGGCGATTGTCAGATTTTTGGTATTTTTTTGGCACTTCAAGATTAAACTTCGCGGCCAAATCCAAAATCATCGGATAAAAATCAAGGTTCTTTGTTTGTTGAATAAATCTTAGTGCATCACCGCCGGCGCCGCAGCTAAAGCATTTGTAAATACCAAGCCTAGGGTTTACGGAAAATGAAGGGGTCTTCTCTTTGTGAAACGGACAAAGCCCCCAGTAATGAGCACCCTGCTTTTTCAAAATAACCTGCTCTGAGACTACTTCGACTATATCAAGACGATCTTTTATTTGTGCTATTAATTCCTCAAATGTGTCTGCCATAGCAACATCTTATCATCAATAAATTTTTAAGCAAAATAGAATTTAACGATTCTTATTAAAAGTTTTGCAATTCGGAGTTAGCATATCCGCATCAGTCATAACCCAAACTGTAATTCCGTGAAGGTCAGCGACTTTCATAAGTCTTTCAAGATATTTGTTATCTTTTTCTCCGTTTTCCATAATAAGGACAACGCCTGCTTTTTTACCTGTCATTGCCGAATAATAAAGCGCTTGTCCGATACTTTCGCCCCATTTTTTCGCAAAGTCGAATTCAACAGCATGGGTTTTTGTAACACAGTCCACACGGGCTTTGTCAGCAAGTATCACTTCTGCCTGGCCGGAATTCGCGCTGCACCATGCGTGCTGGTAGTCTTTTTCGTAATATTTATGCGAACCAGCACCTAACACAGGCAATGCCCACGTTAAGGTTATAAAAATCAAAGTATGCCATTTCATAGCGTAATTATTTTATCAAAGATATGCATAAGTTCAATTACCCATGTGTCTATAAATGTTATTTCCGGTGTTATACTGAATATTTTCCAAAACTATAGCCAAATGAACACTCTACGACCGCCAATTTTAGTTAAAATTTCTTTACATTTTCTTTGACAGAATTCTGTCAATCCATAATGCAATCACAAAAGGTATAGCAGCAATAGATACTGTAACTTTACCAGCCAGCAAAAATTCTCTCATAGGAGTTTCAGGATTTGTGTTCACTTTTGTTTTGGGGTAAAAGTTGTGTGTATTTAAAGATTTTATAGGGGTTACTTTCATAAATTTTCCTTTTATCAACATGATTTATATGAAAATTTATGAAAATTTACATCGCTTAAACAGGCAATGAAAAATATTTATATTATAATATCTATTATAGCTGAAATATTTTTAAACATTAGGAAAAACAATGATAACAACAGAAAAATTAACCGTAAGATTTGGCTCGCAAACCCTTTTTGAAAATGTAAGTATAAAATTCTCTCCGGGAAGCTGTTACGGGCTTATCGGGGCGAACGGGTCAGGCAAATCGACTTTTTTAAAAGTACTCTCCGGCGACATTGAGCCGACTTCAGGAGAAGTTCATATTGCAAAAGGTCAGCGCATTGCTGTTCTTAAGCAAAACCATTTTGAATTCGACGACTATCCCGTAATTGACACGGTAATCATGGGGCATAAAAAGCTTTATGACATTATGAAAGAACGCGACGCTCTCTATGCAAAACCTGATTTTAACGATGAAGACGGTCTCAAAGTCGCACACCTTGAAACAGAATTTGCAGAGCTGGACGGATGGCAGGCAGAATCTATGGCCGCAACGCTTTTGAGCGAGCTGGGAATTGCAGATGAAATGCATTATTCTTTAATGAAAGAGCTTTCCGGAAGTGAAAAAGTGCGTGTGCTTTTGGCTCAAGCGCTTTTTGGCAATCCTGACATCCTGCTTCTCGACGAACCTACAAACCACCTTGATTTAAACACAATCGCGTGGCTGGAGGAATTCTTAATAAATTTCCAAAATACTGTCATAGTGGTTTCTCACGACAGAAAATTCCTTGACAATGTTTGTACGCACATCGCCGACATTGATTACAAAAATATTCAGCTTTACACCGGAAACTACACTTTCTGGTCGCAGGCAAGCCAGTTAATCCAAAAACAAAAAGAAGAACAAAATAAGAAAACTGAAGAAAAAATGGAAGAATTAAAAGCTTTCATCGCGCGTTTCAGTGCAAATGCTTCTAAGGCAAAACAGGCAACTTCGCGTAAAAACATGCTTGAAAAACTTTCGCTTGAAGAAATTAAACCGTCGTCCAGGCAGTATCCAAGAATTCGCTTTACCTATTCAAAAATACCCGGAAGAGATGTTTTGACTGTCAAAAATTTGAACAAATCAATAGACGATGAACAATTAATTAAAAGTTTATCTTTTGAAGTTTATCAGGGCGAAAAAGTTGCGTTTCTAGCGAAAGACCCGCTGATTTTGACAACTTTATTCGAAATCCTTAACGACAAAACAGCCCCTGATGAGGGTGAATACAAATGGGGCGTAACAGCTACACGCTCATATTTCCCGATGGATAACAACTATTATTTTGATAACGATATGACAATTATGCAATGGCTTGCGCAGTTTTCGCTTGATCAGCATGTGAATTATCTTCGCGGGTTTCTCGGCAGAATGCTTTTCACCGGAGAAGAAGCCGATAAAAAAGTTAAAGTTCTTTCCGGCGGCGAAAAGGTCAGATGTTTGTTTGCAAAAATGATGATTGAAGCCTCTAATGTAATGATTTTTGACGAGCCTACAAACCACATTGACTTGGAAGCAATTACGGCTTTAAACAATGCTTTGATTGATTATCCGGGCACTGTATTGTTTACATCTCAAGACTACAGGCTTATACAGACGGTTGCGGACAGAATTATAGAAGTAACTCCGCGCGGATACATTAATATGCGCAACAAATACGACGACTACCTCACAAATCCAACCGTTATTAAAAAACGTCAGGAACTTTACGCGCAAGCCGCTTTGAGATAATTTTGCAGACTTTATTTTGAACGTGCGGCTTTGTATAATTTTCCAACCGCTGAAATCGCAGCGCATTTAACAATGTTATTCGGATCGTTGAAAAGTTTGAGAATATTGTATAAAAACATCTCAGGATTGACAGACGTTGTCTGTACTAACCTTTCAATGACCGTAATTGCGGATTTGCGGCGAACCCAATTTTCATCAGCCAAAGATTTTGCAGTAATTTCAGCCGCTCCCGCACCAAAATTCACCAAAGCTTCAATCGCATTACCGCGGATTAATTCATTGTCTTCACCCATTTTATCAACAAAAATCGGAAGATAATCTTTGTTTTTCATTTCACCTAAAGAAGAAATCGCACTGGCGCAAACCGCGGTATTACCATCTTTTACGCAATTTAAAAGAGCAGCCTCGACTTGCGCGTCTAAATTTGCATCAGCAGGCTTGAACTCTTGGACAGTACACCGATTTTCGCCGTCAGGGAGAATATATGGAAAGCCGGAAAGTTCAATTGCTTTTATCGCATCTTCAATGGTTTCGAATTCAATAGCGTCCGTGCCAAGAGGGTGCGGAATTTGCTGTTTAATTGTATTGTTATTCTTTTTAAACGTCAACGCAGGTACAACAAAAATATTTTTACCGTTATGAACTTCTTTTTTGATATGAATATGCTGCATGAATTCATAATACTGTGAATTGTTTTGCAGTGCAAGTAAGAAAAATTACTTAATCGTAACAGCTTCAGACCAATACTTTATGATAGGGTAAATGAAGAATTCAATAATACGGCGTTTACCTGTTTTAATTTCAGCAGACAAGCTCATGCCTGTTGTAATACTCTGTTCTTTACCGTCTACAATGAGCGTTTTACTAACCGGGGTTATGAAAACATCATATACAAGCCCTTGATTTTTGTCTTCTACACTGTCTTTTGAAACCTTTTTAACAACGCCTTCAATCATTCCGTATTTTTGGAAATCAAATGTATCTATTTTTATTTGTACGGGCATTTTTTCTTTAACAAATCCGATGTCTTTGTTCAAAACAGAAACCTTTGCACACAGCGGAGTGTTTACCGGAACAATCGAAATAATTTCTTTTGCAGGTGTTACAACCCCGCCGATTGTGTGGACTAAAAGTGTATTTACATAACCGTCAACCGGAGATGTTATGCTTTGTCTTCTGTCGCGGAATTTTATTTTTTCAATATCGGATTCAAGCGATGTTTCCTTTAATTCAACATCTGATAACTGGTTTAAGTGCTGTGTTTTGAAGTTCGATTTTATATAATTCTTTTCATCAGCAACCTGCTTTTGTCGGTGCATAAGTTCATTTATTTTTTGATTTAGGGTGGAAATATTTGTTCGATAATTCATATTTTCGCTTCTTACCCTGTCAAGTTCGTTTGAGGCTATAATGTCTGAAACTTCAAGCATTCTTCGCTCTTTATCAAGGTTAAGATTTAAAAGTTTTTGATAATTTTCTTTTTCTGATTTTGCAGAATTTATTTGTGAGGCAATTTGCGAAATTTCCTGATTTTTTATGTTTAATTGATTTTGTAAATCACTGAGTTCTGATTGATAAAGTTTTTTTTGTGTAGGAGAGGCCGTTTCAAAGAAGGACTCACCAGCTGCGGCGTCAAGCCGTTCTGCCATTGTTTTTATCTGCTTCAAGTTCTTTTCCAAAGCCTCAAGCTCGGGTTTGGTCAAAGATGAATCTATTTCAATAAGTGTCTGGCCTTTTCTGACATAATCTCCTTCCTTAACCAAAATATCTTTTATAACCCCAGTCTCAAGCGGCTGAATAATCTTAATTTCGCC
This sequence comes from uncultured bacterium, assembly GCA_900554095.1. Lineage (GTDB taxonomy): Bacteria > Cyanobacteriota > Vampirovibrionia > Gastranaerophilales > Gastranaerophilaceae > Scatenecus. The sequence continues at coordinate 22,904 of USGC01000005.1, read as the reverse complement.
ATCGGGAATAATCTTGCCTCTTGCTGTAACGACAATATCTACTTGCGCAAAAAATAACCATAGTATCGTAAAAAATATTAAACATACTATTATCCAAAAAGTCGTGCGACCAGCAGGATTAATTGGTGTTTCTTCAATTTCTGAAAGCAGCGGAAGAAATTCATGGCTGTCATCATTTAATTTGTCAAAAAATTTTAATTTCATTATCTTAAAACTCCTTGCTGTGTGTAAAGAGAATAGTAATATCCCTTACGATTAATAAGTTCATCATGCGTGCCGATTTCGATTATTCTGCCTCTGTCCATGGCCGCTATAATATCGCAATTTTTTACTGTAGAAAGCCGGTGAGCAATTATAAACATTGTTCTGCCGCGTTTTATTTTGTCGAGATTGTTCATAATAATATTTTCTGATTCAGTGTCAAGCGCTGAAGTAGCTTCATCAAAAATTATTATTTTGGGATTTGTAATCAAAGCACGCGCAATAGCAATCCTCTGTCTCTGGCCGCCTGAAAGTGTTGAGCCGCGTTCTCCCACGACAGTGTCATAGCCTTGCGGCATTTCTGAAATAAATGAGTGCGCTCCGGAAATTTGTGCAGCTTCTATAATCATTTCCACCGGCGCATCAGGACGTGGCATTGAAATATTCTCCCGTATTGTTCCGGAAAAAAGGTAGTTCTCTTGCAAAACAACTCCTATATTATTTCGAAGCCAAATAGGGTTCATCTGCCTTATATCAACTTCGTCAATATAAATTGTCCCTTCCAGCGGGAGGTAAAGTTTTTGTATTAATTTTGTTATAGTACTTTTGCCTGAGCCGCTTCGCCCTACAAGGCCTACGCTTTGGCCGGCATTAACATTCAAATTAATTTTATCTAGTACAACAGGACTGTTTGGAGTGTATTTGAAAGAAAGGTTTTCAACTCGCACAAATCCATTTATCTTAGGTAAAGTTATTGCTTTATCAGATGTAACCTCTACCGGATTATTCAAAATATCACCAAGCCGGTCAACTCCCAGCAATACCTGCTGAAATTCATTCCACAAATTTACAAGCCGCATAACCGGAGCGCTAAACTGGTTTGCAAACATTTGAAACGCTATCAACTGTCCGATTGTAAGCTTATTTTTTATAACCAGGGTTACCCCAATCCACAATATCGCTATTGTCATTCCTTTTTGAAGTAAGTTCGACAGCGAGCCGGCAAAATTACTCATAATAGACAGGTTAAAACCCGCTTTCACATATTTACCGAGGTAATCATTCCATTTTTTCTGCATCATACCTTCGATTGAAAGTGATTTAACAGTCTGTACACCTGTTACGGCTTCTACAAGATAGGAATTTGACTGAGCCCCCATTTGAAACTTACTTTCCAGCCTTGCCCTGAGTTCCGGGGTGAAGACAACATACAAAATCGCAATAAGCGAAACTACAAAAAGCACTACAAATGTTAAAATTCTGCTATAAACAAACATTACAATCAAAAATACCGTCGAAAAAAATAAATCTATAATTACCGAAACGGATTTGTTTGTTATAAATTCTCTAATTTGATCCAACTCCCTCACCCGCGCAATAATATTACCGACTTTTCTCGTCTCAAAATACACGAAAGGCAGATGAAATAGATGTTTGAATAATTTCGCACCAAGTTTTGCGTCAATTTTGTTCGCGGTATGGATGAAAATATAATTCCGCGTCAGGTTTAAAAGAAATTCAAAAATCGCAACAGCTATAAAAGCAATTCCAAGTACGTCAAGTGTAGACATGCTTCTGTGTACAATAACTTTATCAAGGATTACCTGGGTGAAAAGAGGGGTTATAAGTCCGAAAAGCTGCACTACAAATGAACCTAACATTACCTCCGCTATAATCCTTTTATATTTCATTATCTCTTTATAAAACCATTTGAAACCAAATTTAACACTTTCATTCAAAAGTTTAGGCGACAAAAAAATTATCTCGCCGGCACTCATTTCAGAAAATTGCACAAATGTTATTTCTTGAGCAGTCTTATCACCGGGGGTGAAAATCAGCGCCTTTTTGTCCTCAAAATTCACTTTTAATATTACATTATAAATCCCTTTCTTAGATATAAATATTGCCGGGTAAGGATATTTTTCAGATGATTCCAGATTAATTCTTTTGATTTTTGCTTTAAACCCCGCGTTTTTTGCAATCAAAATTAGTTCTTCTTTTGTAATCTCTTTATCGCTAAGCCCGTATTCTCTAATGACTGCACGCATATCAATATTAACGCCGTTAATCTTTGAGACTAAATCTAATGTAATTAATCCTGTTTGCATTTATATATCCATTCCTGTAATTATTTTCATCTCTTCGATTTTCGATGAAATGTTTATTATATTCTGTTCAAGCTCGTATTCTTGTGTTAAAAGTTCCGCTTTAACCGCTAAAAGCTCATTATTATCAGCAAGTTTGTTTGCCGTTAACCTGTCAACCGCGCTGAGTTTATCTTTTACGGTGTTGAGAAGATCTTTTTTAATATTTAACTCTTCACTGTATGCCTCAAAGGTTTGAAAACTCTTGTCGTATTCTTTCTTCAAATCCGCAAGACGCTTTTCTTTTTCAAGTTTTAATTTTTCAATTTCAAAAGCTGTTTTTTCTCTGTTGGCACGATTTTTAAATCCGTCAAAAAATACATATGTACTTGAAATTCCTACCAAAAAACTCCGCTGTCCTATATCTTGCATTGCACTGTAGTATTGATTAGGGTTCTGTCCGTACAAGGAATAACCTGTATAAAATCTGAAAGACGGGTAAAGCTGGCGTTTTAAAATAGTAAGTTCTGTTTGTTTTTTATCAATTTCAATATCGTAATACTCTGCTTCCAACGCGGCGTATGGGTCAAAATCATAGGTATACTGCTGCTTTTCAACGTTTGAAAGAAACACATTATCATAACTTACCGGTACAATATTTTTTTCATTTCTTTCGTCTATATTTTTTATTTTTAAGTCCGATGTTTCGTAATCCTGCGATGTGTAGTAAGACAAATCTTTGAGGATATTTTTTAATTCTATTTTGGAATTTTCAACATCAGACTTTGTCTTGGCAATTTTAACAGCCTCATCCATTACGGATAATTTGTCATTTATGCCGGCTTTAAACATTCTTTCTTTGTTATTAAACATAGTTTCATAAAGTCTAAGTATTTCTGATTTTGTTTGAATTTCATTATTAAACTGCTGGGCTTTTGTATATAAATCAAGTATTTTTAATTTCAAATCTCTTAACTGAATATTGTATGAAATTTTTTTTTGCTCAACTTCCTGCTTTGCAATATGGATTTTTTTACCTGTTACGCCAAAGTCAAAAAGATTATACGATAATGTCATATAAAGCATGTCTCTAAATTGCGTGTATGGCGTAATCATTGTATTTCCGGCATATGCGTATGTGCTTCTTCCATCGGTTAAATCCCTGTTGTATTCCGTGTTAAATTGCAGGGAAAGAGTCGGATATCGATCAGCTCTGGCGGCTTTTAGCTGCGACTTGCTAATGTTAATCTCCAAGGCAGCTATCTTTAAGTCAAATGAATTCTTAAAAGCTGAATCCTGAACTTCTTCATAAGTCAATGTAACAGCATTTACTTTTATTTGAATTAAAAAAATAAATACAAATATTAAAATTAATCTTGTAAATTTCATGATAACTTAAAATAGGGATTAGTATAAGAACTAATCCCTTAGAAAATCTAGCTATTTATTCCTGGTGCAACTAATGTCAATAAATCGGTGTTATTTTGTTGTGTTTGGATATTTGAAATCTGGATGTCATTGCTGTTTGAATAAGCTGTCATGTCTTGAATAATTTGATTAACCTGACTGTCAGATACAGTACTTTGATTTGCAAGATCAATTGCTTCAAGTCCGGTGTATGAAGTTCCGTCTGCAAATGAAAACTCTATAAATGCATTCCAGGAATACATTCCTTCATTAATCGTAATACTGCCTTCTCTGTCAGTGAAAGTTATTTTTAACGTCTTGTCTTCAGCAGAAAATACTATGTTATCTTTACTAATTCCTTCACCAAAACATAAGTGCTGATTACAACCGTTGAAAATCGTATCATTACCGTCGCCGGAATTGTATATATAAGTAGTTTGAGAGCTTCCATAAGTATTACGGCTTTGACCATGCAGAATGTCGTCGCCAAGACCGCCTATTAAAATTGATTGGCCGTCTTCACCTGCATAAATAATATCATCACCGGCTCCGCCATCTAAGTAATTGTTTCCATCAATACCATTTATTGTGTCGTTGCCATCACCGCCGTATATAGTATTATCGCCCCATCTGCCGTTTATTATATCATCCCCGCCTAAACCATATATTACTTGAGTGCGGTTTGAAGCATTTATAACATCATTTCCTTCTGTACCGTATAAAGCTGTTCTACTCATGATTTCGTCTTTGTTGTATGAAGTTCCGTCGGCAAAATTTATATTAGTAAACATTGAATACTCCATACCATCTTTAACCGTAATGCTTCCGGGCTGATCTGCAAACGTAATTAAAACATCATTGCCTGACTCTGTAAATCTGATATTATCTTTTGTAATACCTTCGCCTAAATTCAATACATTAGTGCCTCGTCTGTTGTATATGGTATCACTGCCATCGCCGAGATTATAAACATAATTTGTTACACTGTAATCGTCATTATACCCATAAATTTCATCGTCGCCGGCCCCGCCTGTAATTGTTGAAGTGCCTCGTCCGTCAATTGAAATTGTATCATTGCCTTCATCACCGTATATTACATTTGACCCACCTGATGAAGTTATTGTATCGTTTCCAGCTCCACCGTATATTGTATCATCTCCGCCGCCGGCATTTATAATATCATTGCCGCCGTATCCGTAAATCTTTTCATTTCTTGATGTGCCTTCAATTGTGTCATCGGCTTCGCTTCCGTGTATTTGCAAGTTATTAACAATGTCGCTGAACGATACCATTGATCCGTCTGACAAAATTATTTTGCTTAAATCTTCTTGTCTGTTCAGCCAGTTTTGTAATGTTATACTGCCTTCAGCGTTTTCAAAACTTATCTTCACATCAGCACTATTTTGGGCTTCAAACCGGATGTTTTCTCTTGTTATACCTTCGCCTAAACTAAGAATGCATTCATTTACATACGGGATAATAACGTCGTTTCCATCGCCTAAGTTGTAAATAAATGTTGTTATATTGCCTCTGGAATTGCCGGAATGCGCGTGCAATATGTCATCGCCAAGACCGCCTATTATTGTTGACTGGCCTGTTCCGCCTGCGTATATAGTATCATTTCCCGCGCCGCCGTCTATGTAATTGTTGCCGCCATATCCGTCTATTGTATCATTTCCGTCGCCGCCGTAAATCGTGTCATTGCCCGGGCCGCTGGAAATTGTATCATCACCGCCAAGTCCATATATTGTTTCACTTTCGCCGGTACCCTCTATCACATCATCGCCTTCTGTACCGTATATTGCAAAATAATTCTCAAGTTCTTGTCCGCTAATTTTTGTGCCGTCTGCAAAAACTACGCTGTCTCTGTCGTTAAATTTTCTTACACCTTCTTTTATTGTTATGCTCCCCTCGCAGTTGGCAAAAGTTATAACAATATCTTCATTCGGAAGTGCCTGAAATCTTGTGTTTTCTAACGTAATTCCTTCACCAAAAATAATATTTTCAATGTTTACATTGGCATAAATTGTATCGTTTCCATCGCCCAAGTTATAAATAAAGTTTGTTTCATTTGGAATATAATTTTCTGTTGCGCCGGTTAAAATATCATCGCCACGACCGCCTTCAATTGTAAAGTTTCCGCGCGAACCGACTGTTATAATATCATTTCCTTCGCCACCGTTCAGGTATCCTGTTCCTGAAACCGCAAATATTGTATCGTTTCCGGCTCCGCCGTATACAGTATCATGGCCGCCGCCGGTTTGAATATTATCATCGCCGTCTTCTCCGTATAACAAATCGTTACCTTCACCGCCAAGGATAGTATCATTTCCGTTGCCACCATAAACTATGTCATCGCCTTCACAAGTGTCAATGTAGTCATCGCCATCGCCGCCATATACTATATCATTTCCTTGTCTTGAATATATTGTATCATCGCCGCTTCCGCCGAAAAATGCTTCATCAATTGCGCTTCCGGTCATCGAATCGTTTTCATCAGTCCCGTAAGTTACAAACTTATCCGATGTGTCAAGAAGAGATTTATATGAACTGTCAAGGCTTACAAATTCATCATAATATTCCTGATAATTGCTGTTTGATGTAAGTCCAAGGTTTTTAAACACTCTGTCAAAGTCAGAAAGAAGATTATCTCCACTCTGTTTGTCTAGAGAAATCTGGTTTTTAATGTAATTTGTTACATCGTTAAGATTTAAAGACAATTCTTGTGAATCAATATCGACTTCAAATGTAATTAAATCAAACAAAGATTTTAAAGAAGTTTGAGAAGCAAGCTGGGCATAAACGGTTTCTCTGAAAGAAGAGAAAGCAGCATTCACAATATTAGCGGCCTGCTCGTTCGGGTTGTGAACCTCTGATGAGCCCTGAGATGGAATACCGGTGTATTCTTTTGCAGAGAATTTTTCTAATGCACTAAGCGCACGCGCATCAACAAATCCGCCGCGGCTGTCTGCTTCAAGAGTGTCTGTTCCTGCCCATTTGTAAATTATATTTGTTAAGATTTCTCTTTTTTGTGTAAGATTTGTTTCAGCAATAAAACTTTGAACCAGAGCTTTCAATTCACCGGAAGCGTCTTTTGCCATTGCCTGCCTCAAAGACTGGACAAACCCGTAACCGCTGGCATCGGGCAGGGCCTGAATATCTTGGGGTACATCAACAACATCAGTGGATACTGAGTAAAACGGATCCCGTACAAATGAATAATCACCGATTTCACCGGTTGAGCCGTCAGCTTTTGTGAAAGAACTTATTCTTAACTGCGTATTGCCGTTTTCATCGACAGTGCCGCTTTCGCTGGAGGCCAAAGAAATTGAAGTAATTCCGGCTTCGGATAAAGTCATAAGCGTACCATCGCCTTTTAAAATTTTAATAGAATTAAACATTTCATCGCCGGAATTAATAACTCCGTCGTTGTTGGAATCAAGGCTTGCAAGGGCGTCGAAACCTGATGAAGCTTTTGATCCGTCGGCTTTAGTAAAGTTGTCGCCAAAAACTTCATTACCGTTGTTAATAATTCCGTCATTGTTTTTGTCAAAAACTAAAATGCCGTCATCGCTGCTAACCCAAGCGGTTTTTTCAGCAAAACTGTTGTTGTCGTGGTCAAAGTAAGTTCCGTTATGAATATCGGTAGTTTTAATCCCATCACCGTTCAAGTCAACAAGAAGCGGATCAAGATAAATCGGCTCAACCGTGGTAGCACCATCAAAAGTATCTCTCCAGCGGTCATTTTTACCATCAGGATTAAATTCATTGAAAAAGTCATCATTATCATGACCACTACCACTACCGCTACCATCATCATCACCATCATCACTACCATCTGGTTTAACAAAGTCATCAGGTATTTTCAATTTTTCGCCGGGACGAATAAGAGCAAAATCTTTATCATCAGAAAACCTATCTTCTAACCAATCATTCGCGTCAATCAAATCATCATAACTCATACCATATTTTTCACAAATATCCCATATAGTATCACCGTCTTTTATTTCGTATGTGGTATCACCAGAACCATTATTTTGTTTTACTTTTATATTATCAGCAAAACCTTCACTTTTATTTGAATGATAAAATGAGTCTGTAAATCTTTTAGTATCCTTTAAATCATTAAAACCTGTATTGAGTTCTAAGTCCTTAGTTTCTTCATTGTACTTGGCATCAAGCATTTTATCTTCAACATAATCCCAAGCTCCATCTAACAATTTGCCTGTTAGATAATTTACCGCACCCGATAGTACACTGACAACAACTAAACCTGCACCTGTGGCTGCAACAGCCCCAAAACCTGTAGTAACAGCTACCCCGAAAGCTATAGAAGCGCCAGTAGCCCCTACAGCTGTAACTGTTGCTTGTAACAATCCTTCCTCTGGGGCACTTAAAATAATATCTATAGCCGTAAAAGGTAATGAACCTGCCGCAGTAACACCTGCTCTAAGCATTCGGATATCCGCACCTTCACCTTCAATTAATGATTTGCCTATATCAAATATAACATCACGCAAAGTTGATATTTCAGCAATCATAATTTCACCCGGGTCAGGTTCTGGAATATAAAACTCTGGATTGCTTATTATTTCTGCATGAACTTCCTTTTCATAAATAATTTCTTCACTCATATTTAACTCCTATTCTTTAACCATTCGTTTTTTAAAATTTCATAGCCTTTTTTTAACTTTTTATGTGAACCAAATATAGTTACATCTTTTTTTATTGGTTCTATTATTACAAATTTAAAAAATAAAACTTTTTTATATGTTATATTTGCCATTTCTGTGTATGCAATATTGTGATATACTTTCTGCCATTTAAATACTGTTGCACTTACAAATCGTTTATTTGTTGATAGCATACGCTGAAAATGTACTAGAAAAATTGGGTAAAAGCCTATTATTATCCATATTATGTATATAATTAAGTTATCACGAGTTACCATATCTATTCGTCCTACGTTTTCATACAGAAAAAATGGCAATAGACAATAGCCTATAAATCCTCCATAGAAAAAAAATAACGGAAATCTCAACATAAATATTGGCTCAAATATAAATCTTATTTCTTCCTCTGGGTTTTCTTTTTGGAAATTTTTTATTGCTTTTCGACCTGTATATAAACTCAATATACTCCCTATTATCCCTGTTATTGTACCTGTTATTATTGATATCCTCAATAATTCATGTTCAAAATTCACTGGATTTGCATACATATTCTTAACCCCTATTTTTCAATTTTACTACTTAGTTCCTTTTTGTCTATTAGACATGTGGCTATTTGTCATGTTACCTCCAGACTTTCCATTTTTTAAATATTTGTGTAGTTAAACCACTAGAAATTAAGATATCACCATTATCAAGTTTTATCGCCTGATGTTTTCCATATTTTCTTTTCATTCTTGGTCCTCTTGTAAATTTTTTTGTTTTTAAATTTAGTATTTCAGTTGTTTTTAGTGGACGCTGAATCCCTAATGGACGAAATATTGATTTTACCCCACTTGCTATCAAAATGTTATCTTCATCAATTTTCTCTATTGTCATAAAATTGTGGTATCGCCATGATTCTCTTACATCAAGCATTTCTATTATTTCAGAGCGTTCTGTTTTTATATTATATATCTCTACAATACTTTTACTTGTATAATCAAAGAACTCATCCTTACCATTAGCTTCCGCATTACGCCGGCGATCCAGTGTGCCTCCAACCACCAAAAACATATCATCATTTATTCGAAAAAGTTTAGTGAACTCACCACTAATACACACCCCAACAGGACAATCCCCTTTTTTCAATAAATTAAATTTTCCTATCTCTTGGATAGTTTTAGTTTTATCATTGTATTTTAGTATAGGATTTTCTGTAGAAGTTATAATTATTACTTCATCATTATCCTTAGTATGAAATATTCGTGGTCTTTGACGAAAGCCATAATCTTTTTTTATTTTTATAAGTTCGCTTGTATTATTGTTTATGTCATATATTTCAATATAACCACACTCGTGATTATAATTTATAACTTTTCCATTTTTCATCGTTAAATAAGACGAGGCATTCATTGCATCCAAATATTTATTCATTTTTGTTTGCATATATTTTTCTATTTTATTTGTTTGTAAATTATATACAGCCAAAGAGCCATACTGAGAAGCACAATCAGAAAGACTTGCTGATTTCTTTTCCATTTGATATTTCGGACTTATTTCTGATGGATTATTTAAATCTTTCACTTTAGTAAAAAGTAGTTTTCCATCTTTGAGTAATACAGCTTTATCCAAATAATAGAAATCTTCTGGTAAATTTACTTCTTCAAATGTATTTTTTTCTGGATCATATATTTCTGAAGGACATGCTCTATAATTTACCCTCCTATACATGTCACTACGAAATAACTCATCTCTATGCATATTGTGTCCTACAAAAAACACCCGGCCATCAGATAATTTTACATAATTACTTTTTTCACATTTCATTATTGGACCCAAAACTATATAGCCATAACGGCTTTCATATAATTTGTTAATTACAAATATTATTGCTCCTAAAATTATTATTAGTACAAGAATGCCTCGTTTACTCTTCAAAAATTCCACTCTTAACCCCTTTATTTTTTCAATTTTACTACTTAGTTCCTTTTTGTCTATTAGACATGTGGCTATTATTGATATTTTTGGCTACATCTGCTTGGTAATATGTCAGAATTTAAAAACACTTCTTTTAAATTAAATTTGTTTATATCACGTTCGCCGCCTGTTATTAAAATATTTCCGTCTTTTAGAAGCGTTTTGCTTGAATATTTTGCAGAATATTTTAAATTCGCTCCAGGTGTGTAGCTTTTTGTTGCTTTGTCAAAAATATATGTATCCTTTAATGAAGTTTTATCATCTATGTTTCCGGGAATTATTAATATGTTTTTATTTTTTAATTGGATTGCGTCGGTTTCGTAAAGGGCTTTATACTCACAATATTTATCCAACTCTTCTATTGTGTTTTCATCAGCTTTATAAATATATGATTTAATGCCATCCAGTATGTATATTGTTCTATTTTCCAGCAGTATGGGCTTGAATGTCTTATTTAATTTTGATATCTTTAACGGTTTTTTACATTTTGAAGTTTCTATATTACATACTGATATTTCGGTCGAAGCTGCGGTTTTAAATATAACTATTTCTTTGTCAGACAATGCCGTTAGCTTTGTAACATTTCCCAGCCCTTTTATTTCTGTAAGCTGTAGCTTTCTTAAATTATATAAATATAATTTTTCTTTATCATTGATTATTACGTTGTCATTAAAAAAATCTGTAACTTCAAAATATCTTCGTTTAGCTTCCGGCAACGAACAATCTTGTTTAAAAATGCATTCTTTTAAGTTTGTAAATTGATTTGTATTTTCGTCAAAGAATTCTATCGGATTTTTGTCAATTATAAAAACTTTATTTGCTTTTTTTACAAGAAAGCTTTTAGCATGTGAAAAATTTGTATCAGGAAGTGATTTAAACTGTTGCTTTTCTGAAAGATAAATTTCAGCAGATTTAGCTGCTTTTTGATTACTGCCGCCAATTAAAAGTACATTTCCATTATCAAGAAGTATTGAGGAGTGATTATACCTTGGCGTTATCATTTTTGCATTTTCGACACTGTTGTATTTGTGTCCGCTTACCCATAAAACTGCAAGCACTAAAATTAATAATAGAATGCCTCGTTTACTTTTTAAAAATTTCATTCTTAACCCCTGATATGTTATAATCTTTTTGTTTTTATGAGATTAATGATATATCAGTTTTTAGAAAATTGCAACTCTTTTTAGTATCTTAACGGAATTTTTGAGCGGTTTACGGTTTTGCTGCCATAGCCAAAGTTTGACAGCATTCGGCAAGTGCTTGTGTAAAATATGTTCTCCTCAAGCGTCGGCCCTATATTTATTGAATTTACTGTCTTTTTTAAAAATCTGTATTCTATATATGGTATGAAAAGTCCGTTCTTTTCACATATCTTTGTCTGTTTTGCAAAGTTTGAACCAAAACTGTTTATAAATATTATTCTGTATTCTTTTTCATCTTTGAAGTGAGGGTTTTTGAAAAACAGGCTTATCACTGATAGTATATCCACCAGTTCAAAGAATATGTCTGCCAGTTTGTTTGAAGTTGACTTTGTTTTTGCTCCTGAAAATATTTTTTCGTACTGTTTGTTCCACTTTTCAAATATTAGTTTTAAGACAGTTATTTGCTTTTCTTTCTGGTAAATTACGCTGCCATATACGGAATTAAAGCCTATTTTTTCCATATCGGATATCATGTCTTTTTTACAGAAACCAATGTTATAGCCCGTGTAAGTCTGACCTTTTGAATAATTATTCCACAAGGTCAGGTTGTCGCTTTCTGTCGAAAACGATATTGTGTAATATTCGTATTTGTTATCGAAGTTGTCCGCGCCGGAAATTATGTTTGTGTATTTTGTGTGGAAATGCGACTTTATTCTTTTAAACAAGTCCTGGTTTAAGTTCGGCATTTCATCGATTAAATTTAGAATAAGTTTATATGAATATGTAACTTCTTCCTTGTCGTTAAGATAAAGCGCATTAGAAAATCTTATTGTGCCTGATTCAAGTATCGACAGAAGTTTTTCGGGCTTTGTATAGTGATAAAGTATACTGTTGCTGCCATCATCAAGTATTTTCTTAACCCTCGGAATTTTCTTAAGCAAATTATCATAATTTATCATACATACTCCGTTCTTCTATTATTATAACATAATTCTTAATAATTTGTTGTTAAATTTGCATGTTAATGTTATCTATATTAAAAAAATTTTAAAAAAATGGAGGCTTTTATGAAAGTTCAAATTATTTCAGAACCCTTATCCAGAATTAACAGAATACTTCCGAAAGTCGAACCCAACACCGGATTTTCTGCAAAGGCAACTAATCTATTAACTAATGAAAACAACGTCTGTGAGGGAAGTATTTTCAAGTTTTTAAAAAATATTTTCAAAAAAACACAAAAGTCTGAACAATTTAATGTTTCTGACACGCCGATCGTTGCAAATCTTAAAGCATATTACCAAACTGCCGGAGAAAAGCTTAACGATATTTTCTTAGACCAAACATCTAAAAATTGGTCAACCGTAACAGTTGAACATAACCTTGATGCTTACAACCGTCTGCCTGATTATATAAAAGCATGTCTTAAGCCAAATGATATAACTGTAGACGGGCATATTTCACAGGGTACCATTAATAAGCTTTACGATGCGGCAAGAAGTGCAAAAAAAATTCCGTGTTATGAATATCCGCCGTCTTTCTGGGGAAACCCCGAAGGCCATGGCAAAGTCGCGTTAGAAAATGTTGATTTAGATTCCATTGGACACTTCGACCTGTCAAGCGAAATGCCTTCTAACTTATCCCAAACTTTTGAAGGTAAACTCGATGCTAAGTATAACATTTTTGATAACGTTGCTTCAAAAGCTGATGCCGGCTTAGACCATTTAGCAGACGGAATTTCTCATGCACATGACATTGCAGCAGACAAAATTTCTTCTGTTGTTAACGCAGGCGGTCTGGAAAATTGCGACGGATTTTTGGAAAAAGCATCGCATATAATTGACCATATAATTGATGTCGCAACCGGCGGTCATTAATTTTTTTTTTAAACAACCAAAAATACAGAAGCGGCAGTTTTTATGACAGATGCAAAGTTGCCGCTTTTGTTAATAGACTTGTAATACTTTGCTATATCACTTCCGTTTGTAATTATTGAATCCATTATTTTGAGATATTTTTTCACGTAAGGAAAAGCTGTTTTTTGCATATTTTCAGAAGCCGTTTCAACAAAACTGATATCGCTGTTCGAAAGATACGGAATAATTAAATCAATGTACTTTGCGGTCTTGTTAATTTTTTCAACGTAATCACGCGCAATAGGACAAATTCCGTTATGGAGAAATTTGTTGCAATAATCTTTGTAATCCTGATAGAGAAACTTAATTGCAGCCTGTTGTGAGCTTACCCTGTCTATCCTAGGAAGAAGACCCCCTAAAGGAATTCTTTCAATCCATTTTTCACTTTTTGAATACATTGCATTAATGTCTTTGAGCTTTTTTGCTGTATGCGTAAAGTAATTGTTTGATATATTGGAAATTGCATCCATTGATTCGTTAAACAAAACAGTGTCGTTATCTCTAAATTGCAAATAAAGCTTTTTAACATTTTCAGCACCTCTATCGCCTATATTAAAATTAATTTCTTCAATATTCAATTTTGGCACATAGATATTGTTTTTGAAAGAAGCATTTTCTACATTTTGTGCAAAGTAATCGGCGCCTTTTTTAAAATCAGCTTTTACGTATTCATCATATGATGTAACAGCATTGACTAAGCCCGGAGTCTCGACATTTTGAGTTTCAAGAAGACGATTTAATATATCTTCATCTTTGAAGATTTTTTTAATTTCGAGCGGATTTTCCCAATTAATCTTTCCTTCTTCTTCAATACGATTTTTGTTTCTTTGCTCACGAAGATAGTTTATTTTTTCATTGTAAGCAGATTTGTTAATATCCAGCAAATCACTTACCGACTTTTCCATTGAAAAATTCATGTTCTTTATAAAATCATCAATGTTGTTCGCAGTTATATTAGAATTACCCTTGAAACTAACTCTTTGCTGAGGTTTATAGGCTGATGCAACTGGACAGATACGCATACAAAATAACTTTCTTTTTCTTTAATGTAAATCATTTTATAAATTATAATAAGAACATATTATTTTAAGTTCAACAAATTTTTAACTTTTGTAAATAATTTTTTAAAAATAACAAAAAAATTTTTGTTCATATTTAAATTAAAAAAAACACGAGGGGTTGAATGAAAATCAACAATTGCTGTTTAAAACCAAATAAAACTTTATCATACACTGGCGGCCTCACCAAACAAATGGTCTCTGAAATCAAGCGCACCAATATATCTTCCATTGAAAATCGCTTGAATACTCAAGGGATTAATGCTGATTTTGCAGGAAATAAATTTATTGCCTGGTCATCGCTCAAGGTTACAGAGCTTGTAAATAATTTGAACAAAAAATTTCATTTAAATATCGAGCTTCCAAGAAATATTTTTGTAAAAAACCTCACAGAGCTGCATACAGATGATACGGCTGTAAGCTACGGAATAACAAACTTTCTGCCCTGCCGGCTCTACAAAAATAACAATGATATCATGCCAGCAATGACAGTTATTTTTAATAAAGAATTTCCCTGGCACATGGTTGACGAAATAAGCGATTACGAATATCACACCAAAAACACAACATCCAACTTCTTTTTGGAATCTTTTATACACGAATTTTCGCACATTGCCCACGAAGGTAATCTCCTGAATAAATTCGGAGTTGATGATACGGTTAAAAAGCTTGTCGCTTTGAACAATCCAAACAACAATAACCGTTACAAATTAATTTACGGCAGTCTCGCGAAAGAAAATATCTGCAACTATGCCCAGGAATGTCTTTTTGATTTAACCGCCTGCGATATGTCAAAAAGGATTATCGCTAAACTTGACAAAAACACTATTACACCAACCGAAAACCCTTTTAACAACTCGCCCTATAAAAAAGTTAAGTTTAATTTTTTCCCTCAAGCCGGAACTCTCTCAAAACTCCTTAAGAAAAACTACAACGGAGATTTAAGCATGCTTTACAAAACTACAGAAAGGAATATATTATGAAGGTACAAATTATTTCAAATTCACTTACTAAATCCAAAAACCGCTTTATTCAAAACCACAAAACCGGCAGCATAAATTCCCAAGAAATGCGCGGCTCTGTTGATAATATCTCTTTTGCAGGATCGAAAATTGATTTGGTTAAGAAATTTATTAAACCGGAAACCTTAGACCTAAAACTTTCCCAGCAAATGGCTAAACTTAATCTATCAGAAAGTTCCTCAAGAATAACATCGAAAATTAAAACAGGCGACTACACTAATCTTTTACTTAAGAAAATTGAGATTGTTAACCAGAGAATTGACAGTCTTGAAACTTCCTTGGCAACATACACAAAGCCAAAATCAATTATAGAAGCAGAAGAAAAAATAAACTTTTACAACAACTGGAATGACGAGGCAGAATACTCAGACCATCTTAGAAGAGCCGAAGCTGCAAAGCAAAAAGAAAGAGACAAATACTGGTGGGGTTTCAAATGGTGCTCTGACGGAGATGAAAAATTCGATGAGGTAATGAAACCTTACTATACCAACCACTACAGATATCGCATAATAGAAGATGATTTAGATAATTTAAAAACGCTTATACGCAACAACAACAGTACGCAGGCTCAAAAAAAAGAAACTCTCGACTCATTAAAAAGAGAAAGAGATTCTTACTATGCAGAATTGACAAGTGCACGTTTGGGTGATGTAGTTAACGAGGTTGTAAACAAAAAAGGCAGTGTAAATGACCGGATTGCAGGATATGAAGATGTTAAGAAAATTCTTAGACAAAAATTTATCGGGCCTTTGCTTTCCTCACAAAAAGACACTTCCGTATCACTTCCAAATGCCGTTGTACTTTACGGTGCAACCGGCGTCGGCAAAACAGAAATGCTTAGAGGAATTGAAGAAGAATGCAGAAATGTAGCAAATATAGTAACATTCCCTATGGCAACGCCGGAAGAAAACTTTATGAAAGTTCTAAATGACATTCTGGTCGATGCCCGCAAAAATTACCTCAACAATAAAAAAAGAACAATCATTCTTATCGACGAAGCCGAAAAGTACATGTGCATGAGAAAAAATCAAGCAACAAGATATGCAGCGGACTTAGAGCCGGATGACTTTGATATACTCGCACTTTCAGGAGAAAAAGATGTTAAAAATATTCAGTATCTAAAATCGCTTTTAGATAGAATTTCAGAGGTGCCGGACATGCAGAACAACACAAAAAGCGCCTCAACTCTATTCATTACAACAAATTATCCCCACTTAATAGACCAGGATTTGATGAAAAGAAAAGGTAAATTTATGCCGATTGCTGTAAGACCTGCGGCTGATGCAAATCTTTTGGCTGTAATTCAGCACTATTTCAAACAGAATTCAACTCTGCTTGAAACTATTAAATCTTATGCAAGATTTCCGAATTTTGAAAATATTTTGGATTCCCAAGTCAAATTTACAGAAAAAGCCAAGCAAGTTATTCTTGAAAAACAACGAAATGGCACTCTGTCTAATCTTAATATTGATTATGAATTGACAGATTGGCCCGATGTGAATAAATTTTTGAAATTTACAAACCCTTCAAAAAAGAAAGGCGCATACAGCAATGTCGAATTAAAACATATGATTAATACGGCTTTCGACAACTATCTTGAAAACCCGACTCAGCCTATGTATAAATATTTCTTTGACGCGAAAAATGAAACCCTCAGAGATATTACTCCAAAACGTTATGAAAAATTCCGCGCCATCTACAGCATGGTTAATGACAAAGTTGAAAACGAAGGTTTAGATGAAGCAAGCAAAGAATTCACAGACCTTATCAACAGCTACCAGAACGGTATGCTTAATGAAGAAATGTCAAAGGCCGTTGAAACCAGAATGGAAAATGTTTTAAAAGAATTGGTTAAACTCGAAGATTTGAAAAAATCAGGCTTGCAATTCTCAGCTGGTGAACAAATGCGCTATGACTTATTTAAAAAATGGTCTGATATGTGGGAATAATTGAGGATTTAACTATGTATATTACAAAAATAGATAACTCAAGAAAAAATGTCTTCTTTGCCGCTATGCCTGAACAAAAAATAATTGAAGGCATTCAAGGTATTATACGAAAAAAAGAATTCCCAATAGTAAACCAAAAGATGGATTACTTCGTTGACATGCAAAAAGGCAGCAAAATAAATCCTGATAGAAAATTAGAAATAAATGACTGGCTTGAATCAAACTTTAAAAAGTACCTAAACTTTGACAGCAAAATCAGGAAACAAATCGTCATCCAAGACATTTGCCGCGAGGAATACGGCAATATGAACCTTTGGGAAGAACTTATTAAAAAAATTAAAAATGCCTTCACAAACCGCGAAAACACTCATCCGCTAATGCAAGAATATTATCGCGACTGCGATAATGCAGGATTTTTTAAGCGCTTTAAGGAAATCTTTTCTTCATACATAGAGCTTAACGCGCAGGTCGCGAAATCGGAAAACTCTAAATTAGAAAAACCTTTTCATAAAGATGAATACACGGGCTTGTCAATTGAAGAACAACTGAAAAAATTCTATAAAGACAATTTCAATGTTGATATAACCCCGCCTGAAGTAACGGCACCCAAAATTACGGCACAGCCAAAACCGGAAAAAGCTACTCCGCCGGCTTCAGCACCTAAGCCGAAACCTTCCAACAAAGCAGATACCTTAAGAGCCCAATACGATGAGTGCCAACAACAGCTTAAACTCTTTAAACCATACAACAATATGTCTGAGGACGAAAAAGACAAGTTCCACCTCTGGAATAAAAATGTCTTTTCCCCTCTTTTAGATAACATTAAACACAACAACGTCTCTACTGTTCAAGGTCTTCATTTCCCTATCGACGGATCACTTGAGCAGAAAAAAAATTTTTGGAATAATGTCTTTCTCAGAATGAAAGACAGCAATGCTTCTTTCTTCGACGGTATCTCTCTCTTTGAAAAATTTGGGTACAGAGACTTTTGTGATGACACCGGCGCTAATTCTTTATCCGCTATTGCTCTCGCTTTTCCTCATAACCCCGACGACAAAACTATTTGCAAAGTCTTTGATGTCTTCAATAAGTTTGCTATATTTAAGCCCGGAGACTCCGCGGACGCCATTTCTTTCTTTAACATTCTCCAAACTCCTGGCGTTCTTAAAAATCAAGACTTTATTAAGTTAGCTTTTGATAAAGGTAAAAATTTTATCTGGGATATTGATTCTATTCTCTCGCTTAAGTTCAATCTTTTGGATAAATCTGATGCCCCTTTTAAAGACAACGACTTTGTTAGAAATGTTTTTGACATCGCTATTGCTAATTCTCACAAGGTCAGGGAGCCTTTCAAAGACAATCCAGATATCTTTTTGTATGAAGCTAAAAGAAATATTTTGAGGTAAATTAAAAAAATGAAGATATTCCCGATTTGTTTTCAAAATATATCAGCCCGCACCAATGTTTATTACAAGCACAATCAAGATAAGTCAAGCAATCCGGAGGTTTCTTTACAAAATAACAAAACTGTTTTCGCAAATCAGTATTTGTCTCAAATAAATTTTACAAGTACCGCTACTTATAACAATGTAATGCAATACTTTGATAAAAGAATCATTGGTTTTACAAAAGAAAAAAGCCGTTTCATAAAAAATTTTGCAGAACCTTTCATAGAATCATTCAAAAACTCATCCATACAAGTTCCTAACAGCGTAATGCTCTTTGGCCCGGAAAAACGGATTGTTGATTGTTTTGCCGACACCGCACGCGAAATTATCTATCAAAATACCGGAAATAAAATATTTAATCTTTCAAACGAAACTAACGATTATTTACTTTTAAACTTACCGGATATTCTTGAACAAGCAAAAGAGTATTACAACAAAACAGGCAAGAGAACAATTATTTATTTAGATAATCCCGAAAAATTTTTGAGTATGACCTACAACCAGGCCAAAAGATTAGTGGATTTTGATTACAGCGAAGATGATGCCGCGCTGCTAAAATCGGTTAACAATATAAGAAATATTGAATATTTTAAAAGTCTTTTGGATAATTGCAGCTCTACCCCAAACTCGCGCGGCTATGCCACAACCTTTTTATTCACATCAAATTCACCGCACTTGCTGCATCCGGATTTGCGCAGAGGAAAGGTAGACAAGTTTGAAATTCCCCGCCAGCAAGATTGCGAAAATGCAAATATCTTATCAGAATACATTCAAAAATGCAAAGACGATTTGACAAATACCCAAAACTATCCGGATTGTTTCGCCGAAAAAATTTGGCAGTTAGAGGATTTAGACAAAAAATCTTTCACACCCGAAAACTTTAGCCGGATAAATGAAATTTGTGCAACAGATGAACAAAAAGGCGCATTCAGTCTTGATGATTTGTACAAAACAGCCTTGACAAGCTGTTTGAAGACACTTAATCCACAAAACTATTCACGTGGAAAAGAGGTTTTAAATTACGAACTTCAAAATGCCCAAAGATCTTTCACGCCCAAAATGATTATCCGTCAAAACAAAATATCAAATCTGGTAAACAACAAGCCGAGTTTATTCAAAATCCTCTGCGGAAAAGAAGAGTTAGGCATAATTACAGATGAAGAAATGGCCACATTAAATAAGTTAAAAGCCGCACGACAATCAGACCTTATCTAATAAACAGTAAATATGAATTTGTGTACTCAATGATGATTAAATGCTATTATGACAGGTATTATTTTGTCGGATATTTAAAAAAAGGGAAATATGTTTACTGGAAATGTTATTGACGAAAAGACAGAAAGATATATAAAAGCAAACAAGTTTCACAATTACAATTAGACAAACAATTTTACGAATTATTTGCAAATCTCACTGTATCAATAGAGGTAGAGCAGGAATTAAGAAAAGCATTATTAAAAATGCATAATGAAAAGAATATGTTTTGCGAGCGCACAATTGGGCAGATAAATTCACAGATTGAAAAAGCAGAAAAACAGAGAAAAATATTATTATCTAAATTGTTAGAGGGTGTAATAGACGATATAACATATAAAGAAATTAAAATGGAATTGGATATAAAAATAGACAAATTGGAATTAGAGCGGCAAAAAATAAAAGAGGCGCCGAAAGATTTTACGTATTACGTAGAAAACCTGCTCGAACTCTGCAAAGACGCGCCACGACTGTGGAACAGCGCGAATGCACTAAAAAGGAGAGCCTTGTTAAAAATCGTCTGCTCGAACTTGCAACTGTAAATAAACTTATGTTTAAAGATTAAATACACAAAAAGATGAGATTAAATTTTAAACTATTTATATTTACTATGCGATAATAGCAAAATTCTTAATCCTAAAAAAAATAATTTTAAATTCCTTTATTTGTTTTTATGGTATATTTACCTTTATATGACAGAAAAAAAGATAAAAGAAATTAAAAGAAATTTAAAGTATTTGGCAAATGATCTTGCTAAAGATATTTTATATTATAAAAAATCAATTCTTAAAAAAAATGATATTTTGCAATTTGCTCTTTACAAAAATATGGATAATTTATTTCAAGATATTGAACAATGTATTTTTAAAGAAACCAAAATTTATTTTTATAAAGAATTTTATAGAAAATATTATGATAAATATATCAATAATCCTTTAGTTCCGCCAATAATCTTAGAAGGTGCGAATATTATAAAATATTTATGGACGGATGGAGACAATAACCCAATTCCAGCCGATAAAGTTTATATAGCCTCTTTGCAGGAAATGAAAAATTTATTAAATGAATTTTTTCAGCTTATCTTTAATACAATATTTTATTACTCTTATAAATATAATATATTAGTAGAAAATTATACAATGAGTGAAGAGTTATTTAAATTTGATTATTGTAACGAAGATGAGTATAAAGATAGACTGAAACAAATACAAAGAAATTTTAATTTTGAATTTACTAAGCAAGAAATTTTAAATAAAGAACTCCTCTTTTATAAAAAAGCCATAAATAAAATAATTGAAAATTTGTTTTATTTTGAAGAAAAAACTATTAATACAATCCAAACTCATCAATATTTTTTAAGAGGAATAAAGTTAAATAAATTCAAATATAAAATAGATCACAATATAACTATTAGAAAATTATTATTAAACGAAAAAGAACGAAATAACACTAAGTTTAGTCATGCTGAAGAAAATTGTATTTTTGAATATAGATTTAAAATTAAGGATTTAGGCAATGTATATTGTAAATCTCAATTATTGCCTATTGTGATAAATTTAGCACTAAAAAATTGTGCAATTATCACTAAGACGTACAGCTTCCTAAATAGATATGCTGATGGAATTTCAGAAATTGAAAATCCTAATAGACAATATGATGGCGGTATACCAACTTGTCTTAGCGATGTCCTAATAAAAAATTTACCAAATGTTATAAAATTAGTACAATACTATATAGATAACATAGAAAATAAAGAAATTCTGTTTTTAAAAATTGCAATTGACTTTTACACACAAGCTATTAATAAAACACATCCAACACATCAAATTACTTATTGCTGTCTAGCTTTAGAAGCTCTTTTTAATACAAATACAGAAAAGATAACTAAACAATTACGGGACAGATGCTCTTACTTATTATCGCTGATCTTAGGATTAAATAAAAAACAAATATCTAAAAATATTAATAAAGCTTATGAGAGTCGTTGTTCATATGTACATGGGCAAGACCCCACTTGTAACAAGGATGATAATTTAGCAAGTAATATTTTTGATTATACTAGATTTTCTATCTTGATATTTTTAAATTTAATCTCAGATAAAATGTTTTCAAAAAAATTTAAAACTAAAGCACCAAATCTTAATTTTAAAAATTATATTAATGAATACTATCTGAATAATATTAATCTAATGTATAATTTAAAAAACGAACTACAAATATACCTAAATAAATCTGCCTGGATAAATAATTTTAAAATAGAAAAAGCCTATTGCAGACTAAGAGATTTAGAACTTAATTCATAGCTAATTAATAAAAAAACTTATTTGTACTGGTCGGAACTTTAGATAACTTGGCAATTTTAGTCTATAATGACTTTTGTATTTCATATTTGAAGTACAAAAGAGTGCAATAATTGAGTAAATGAATGTACAAAAGCCCTATACATCTCTATACTAAAAAACAGCCTCAAATAGGCTGAGTGTTTGCACAAATAGACACTTATTGTAAGATTAACCAAGTAATTTTGAACATTTTTCTTGAATATCTAATGTAATATCTTTTGCTAGTTTTTCCTTGAGTCCTATATTTTTTGCAACCGCTAATATATCATTTAAAGTCGGATTTTTGCCTTCACCATTAATAGTGGTTGCATGTTCCCCATTAAATGAAAAACTGTAAGTCAAATCATAGGCAGGAGATAGGTGCCATTCTTTTTTTGTATCATCGAAAAGAAAAGAAAAATTCTTTGAATGGTCCTCTCTGTTGTGTGCAAACACATTAAAGCACATTAGCCTGA